>CAZPSW010000167.1:942-3881 GCA_964589255.1 uncultured Dehalococcoidales bacterium | reverse complement strand
GGAACTGATGCGCCCCGAAAACAGTATCATCGACGAGCTGCGTGAGACGGCGCCCGACGCCACGGAACAATACCTCCGCGGCATGCTCGGCGCCTTCCTCTTCAGTGGCGAGGACGTTTTCAAACGGGTGGCGGTGCTCTCCGGCGGCGAAAAGACCCGCGTCGCCATCGCCAAGATGCTCACCAGACCGGCCAGCTTCCTGCTCCTTGATGAGCCCACCAATCACCTCGATATTCCCTCCCGGGAAATGCTCGCCGACGCTCTTGAGACCTACCGGGGCACCATCTGTTTCATCACCCATGACCGTACCCTGATACGGGAGGTGGCCAATAAGATCATCGAGATCAGGGGCGGTAAACCAGTGGTCTTCAGCGGTGATTATGACGATTACCTGGCGCAGAAAGAAGTGCTCCCGGACACCCCGCCCGAAGAGCAGCAGGCGGCCAAATCAGCGGGCGGTGGGGACGCCTCAAAGAAACAGCGGCAGCGGCAGCTTAAAATCACCGAGGGAAACCTCAGGAACGTCTTCTACGGCGAAATATCGCCACTGAAGAAGCAGATCGCGGCGCGGGAGGAGGAGGTGGCGCGGGCGACGCGGCGCCTCGAGGAAATTGAGCTCGTCTTCGCTGATCCGGAGCACTACCGGGACAGCGCGGCGGTGGTGGCGCTGCAAAAGGAGCACCGCGCGCTCGAGGCCGCCGCCGCCGCCGCTACCGGCGAATGGGAGAGGCTGACCCAGGCCGCCGAAAAGATGACGGCGGAGTTCCAGGCCGCGGTGGCTGAGACCCGCGCTTCGTAAATTCAAACACCAGGAGGCAGTACTTTGAGCGGAGAATATATCAGGTACCGCGCGGGCTACAAGTACCAGCTGGCGGAGGCGTTCCCGGTGAATATCAGCATCACGCCGGATAACGACATCAGGACGGATTTCATCGAGCTGGATACCAGCGGCCATTTACCGATAAAGAAGGGTTATGCCTGGGATGGGCCCTCCGGGCCCACCATCGACACGCCCAATATTATGCGCGGGTCGCTGGTGCATGACGCTCTTTATCAACTGCTGCGCCATGAGTTGCTCGATGAATTGTGGCGCCCCGAAATTGACGCGGAACTGAAACAGATGTGCCTTGATGACGGCATGTTGCCCCCGCGCGCCTGGTGGGTCTATAAAGCGGTGCGCAAGAGGGGGAAAATGTCCGCCTCACCGAAGTCGAAGAAAGAGGTGCGCCAGGTCCCTTAAGAATGCCGCCACTGTGACCCTCCCGCGTAAATGCTACAATGGGCACAGCGCGCGCTACCTCTAAACCCCACGTCAAGCGATATGCCACTAGGAAAGAAGATATATTATGGCTGGTTCGTGCTGGCGGGCGCGATACTGGTCTGGACCGTCTCCAGCGGCACCTTCTTCTTCTCTTACGGGATCTTCCTGCCGCTGATGAGCGAGGACCTGGGCTGGAGCCGCACCGCGATTGGGTCCGGCCTCTCGATGGGCCTGACATTCTTCGGTTTGCCGAGTCCCCTGATCGGTATCGCCATCGCTAGGTACGGCCCCCGGAAAAACGTCATCTTTGGTAATCTGCTGGCGGCGCTGGGCATGTTCGGCATGTCACAGTGCCGCGAACTCTGGCAACTGTATCTGTTCTTTGGTGTCATGGTGGGAATGGGTACCGGTTTCGGCCTTTACCTGGCCTGTACCACGTTGGTGAACAACTGGTTCCTGAAAAAGAAGGCGTTGAGCATGGGGCTGGTGGTCTCCGCCGGCGGCCTGGGGGGGCTGATCTTCCCGCCGCTGACATCCGCGCTGACCGCGGCCTTGGGCTGGCAGCAGACCTGGGTGGTGCTCGGCGGCATCAACATCGTCTTCGCGGTGGGACTGGGGGGACTGGTGCTGATCCGCAACGCGCCAAAGGTCGCTGTTCCGGCACCGGGCGGCACGCCGCCTGAAGTCACCACGCTGCTCGAAGGGGGCACCATGCCGCTGGCCGCTACCACCACGGCGCAGGCGCCGGCCTGGGCGGTGGCCCGAAAACCCGGTTTCTGGCTGATTACATTGATCGGCGCCACCAACTACTTCGCCTTCGGCAGTATGAATGCGCACCAGACCGCCTATCTCCAGGAGGTGGGCTTTAGCGTTATCATCGCGGCCCTCGTTTTCAGCCTAGTCTCGGTGATGGCCGCCGCGGGGCGCCTCAGTTTCGGCTTGCTGGCGCAGCGCTTCAATTACATCAGGATCATCATCGTCGCTTTCGTGGTGCAACTGGGCTCTTTCGCCATACTGCTGGCGGCGCAGAACCCGGCGCCGGTCTACCTTTACGCGGTGCTTTTCGGCATCAGTAGCGGCGCCATCATCGTCTCTTTCCCAATGCTGGTGGCCCAGTACGCGGGCACCGCACGCTACGTGCGGCTGATGGGGCTGGCACTGCCGGTGGTACTGCTGGCGGAGGCCGCGGGGCCGGTCATCGCCGGGGCGCGTTACGACGCCAGCGGCAGTTACACCACGGCCATCATCATGGTGATGGCCGTGGTGCTGCTTGGTCTGCTATGCACCGTGGCGCTGCGCTGGGCGAAGCGGCCCTGACATTTATTTGCCAGCCACCCGGGCAACGCGTATGATGGCATTACAGATACCTTACAAATGGAGGCGCTGAGATGAAATTGTGGCCGCGGTTGTGGTTGGTAATGCTGGCGCTGCTCTTGTGTCTGGGACCGGTCTCCGGCGTGGGCGGCAGCGGCGAGGTGCTGGCCGCGGACGGCACCGAGGTCACCCCCACCACGGTCGATACCGGCAGTGGCGGCGGCGGGGGCGGTAGCGGCGCCATAAACCGCTGGCTGGTGATCGGTATTGGCATCGGCGCTCTGCTGCTGGCCCTGGGCCTAGCGAAGGTGCTCAAGTTTTGTCATTAAAGGCCCAGCTGATCGTCTTCCTGGTGGTACTCATC
>CAZPSW010000167.1:0-932 GCA_964589255.1 uncultured Dehalococcoidales bacterium | reverse complement strand
CGGCGTTATCATCGGGGGCGTGCTCGGTACCGGACATAGCTTCAGTGAATTTATTTCCACGTTCCGGGATTGGGGTTTCGGGTAGGGTGAGATGAGCCAGCGGCGGCGGGCAACGATTATTTCTGGCTCTGCCCGGAACCTGTTTGACGTCTGGTCACCGCGGCGACGATGGCACCCAGGTGCTGCCCGGTGGTGACCAATGCCACCTTCTGCGCCCGCGTCAGTTTCTTGACCCTGATCTCAACGCCGAGCGCCAGGCGGTGGTCACCCAGTTTCTTCTGGAACACTACTTCCAGCGGGCCGCGCCCGCGCAAGTACTTGGCGCCGCCGTCACCCCTTCCCTGGTGCGCCGCGAAGCGGTGGGGAACATCCGTGGTGATGCCGGTATAGAGGCTGTCGTCCCGGCACCTGACGATGTAAATGTACCAATCGGTCACGGGGCCGGACCTGCTTTCGATGACATGGCTCTATTTAAGCCCATTTGAATAAAAAACCAAGCCCCGGTGCCCGGTATTTGCACCGGGTTATCTTTTTCGGGCGTAGCGGTTATTGTAGGGCAATGAATTCTGAGCAGCCGGCGCGGGCCGAGACGGTCCACCGTGGCACCGATGATGGGGGCGAGCAGGCTGGCCTCTATGCCGCGCAGGGAGGCCGCTAGTGAAATCTGGGTATAGCTCCAGCCAAATTCGTCGGCGATGGGGACGAAGATGGCGGTGAACCCGTAAGTGACGGCGTCGCTGGTATACATCGAGAGTACGGACAGGACCAGGATGACCGTCCAGCCGTAGTAGAAATGCAGTTCTTTGGGAGCCTGAGTCAAGGTGTCTGCCTTTCTGTAAATGGTAGTGGGGTACCAGATTTAAGTATATCAGTTCCCGGGTGACGACCTTGGTTGGGTGTGGCTGGTTTCACACCGCGACCCAAATGAGTGA
>CAZPSW010000166.1:0-3931 GCA_964589255.1 uncultured Dehalococcoidales bacterium | reverse complement strand
GGGCGCACCTGGCGAAGACCTTCCGCAAGCTGGCGCGGCAGGTCGGGGTGCGGGACGCGTCACGGATCAACGGCGCCATCACGACCGGCTTCGAGGCGCAGGATGAGTTTAATGCCTGGCAGCAGCAGCGTGGCCGGGAAGTACTGGCCGCGGTCAGCCCGGAGCACCCGGCGGTGGTCATGGTGGGGCGTTCCTACAACACTTGCGACCCGGAAATATCAATGAACCTGCCGGACAAGTTGCGGCAGATGGGCGTATTGGGGTTGCCGCTGGACTTCCTGCCGCTGGAGGCGGTGGCAGATTCGGTCAGCCGGGACTACCCCAACATGTACTGGAAATCCGGCCAAAAAATACTCTGCGGCGCGCGCGTGGCCGCTAACCGGCCCGGCCTTTACGGGCTTTACATAACCAACTTCGGTTGCGGTCCGGATGCCTTCATCCTGAAGTATTTCAGTAAGGAAATGAAGGACCGGCCGTTCCTCACCCTGGAAGTCGACGAGCATTCCGGGGACGCCGGTATCCGCACCCGCTGCGAGGCCTTCGTGGATACCATCCGGGGGGTGGCGGGATCGCCTCAGGAACGCATTCCGGCCCCGCCGTCACGGGCGGGCATCGTGCCGGTCAGTGCCAGCCGCCGCTGCATCCACCTGCCTTACATGCTAGACCACGGCAACCTCTGGGTGGCGGCGGCGCAGTATTACGGGCAGGACTCAAATGCCCTGCCGATGTGTGACCGGGAGACCCTGGACCTGGGACGGCAGCACACCAGCGGCAAGGAGTGCTACCCCGGCATCGTCACCCTGAGTGACATCCTGAAACGCGCGCTGGCGCCTGACTTCGAGCCGGACCGGGAGGCCTTCCTGATCCCCTCGGCGAGCGGCCCCTGCCGTTTCGGGCAATACAACCAGCTCTACCGACTGACCCTTGACTCGATCGGCTTCCAGGAAGTGCCGGTGATCACGCTGGACCAGACCAGCAGTTGGGGACAGCACCTGGCGAACCTGGGCAGCGGTTACCGGTTGCGCACCTGGCGCGCTTCGGTGGTGCTGGACCTGGTGCAGAAGATGCTGCTGGCGCGCCGTCCCTACGAAGTGAATACGGGCGCCTCGGATGAGGTTTATCAGGACCTGCTGGCACGCCTGACGTACCAGGTGGGGCATGAGCATGACGGCTTCGGCGGCTTCGCGCGGCAGGCGCGGGCGGAATTGGAGACGGTGCAACTGGACCGCGCCGAACCCCGGCCCCGCATCGGCCTCATCGGGGAAATATTCGTGCGCTCCCACGAATTCGCCAACGAAAGCGTGGTGCGCCGCCTGGAGGCGCTCGGCGCGGAATGTACCGTGCCGCCGATACAGGAGTGGTTCAACTACACTGAGTTCCAGCGCCTGCGCCGCAGCCGTCTGCGTATTGAAGGCGGTTGGCGGGACTGGCTGCGGCAGCAGATCAGCGCCATCGTACAGGCGCGGGCCGCGGGTAGCCTGGGGCGTCACTTCGACGGCGCGCTGGACGGTTTCGCGCGGGAAATGCCGACCGCGGAGGTGCTCCAGCGTGGCCGCACCTACCTCAGCCCGACGGTGGAAGGTGAGGCCATCCTCAGCCTGGGCCGCGCCATTGAGTACGCCGAGCACGGCTTTGACGGCGTCGTCAACGTGATTCCGTTTGGCTGTATGCCGGGCATCGTGGTCAGCATGCTGCTGCACCGCTACAGCCAGGACTACGGCATTCCGGTCTATAACCTGGTCGTTGACGGTACCCGTGACCCGGGGCAGGACATCCGGCTGGAGGCCTTTTACCACCAGTGCCGGGAGCACCAGCGCCACGCCGCCGGGACGCCGGTGGCGTGGCGCTGAAAGGATGGCCCATATGAGCGTGGACTATACGCATCCGGTACTCGGAGAGGAAGTTGAGGCGGTGGCCGGTTACTACCTGCCGCAGCGTGAACTGCGGTTGCGATACGGGGGCCGGGAAGTGCCCGGCGTGATCGGGCGCGTCAGCGTTGAGGCGTCTTGCTGCGGTGCCCGGGACTGGGCTTACGCCCGCGTGTCGGGTTACGTCGACCGCTGGCACTACGCGCGGGCCGCCTCGGGGCAGCCGGTTTCCGCGGTCACGCCGCTGACGGGTAAAGCGGCGCGGCAGGCAGTGCGGGCGCTGGTAACTGCCGAGGCCGGACAATCAATCAACGTTGAGTTTTAATCTGCGCGCCGCATTGAGGATTTGAATGCCGTCTCGTCTGGAAAATAAAATCACCCTGGTCACCGGTGGCAGCGCCGGCATTGGCCGCGCCGCGGCTTTGGCCTTCGCCGCGGAGGGCGCCGCGGTGGTGGTGGCGGACGTCGACGCGGACGGCGGCAACCAGACGGTGGCCATGATTCGCACCGCCGGTGGTGAGGCCCTCTTTGTTGCCACCGATGTCTCTCAGGCGGACCAGGTGGCGGCCATGGTGGACTGCACGCTGGAGGCATACGGGCGGCTCGACGGCGCCTATAACAATGCCGGGGTGGGCCACCCGCGTGTCTTCACCGCGGACCTTGAAGAAGCGGACTGGGACCGCGTCATCGGGGTCAACCTGAAGGGCGTCTGGCTCTGCATGAAGTACCAGATTCCGGTGATGCTGCGCCAGGGCAGCGGGGCCATCGTCAATGCCTCCTCCACGTTGGGCCTGGTGGGGCGGGACAACCGCGCCGCCTACACCGCCAGCAAGCACGGCGTGGTGGGGCTGACCAAGGTGGCGGCGCTGGAATACGCCGCCGCCGGCATCCGCGTCAATGCCATTTGCCCCGGTTTCATCCTGACGGAGGTGGTGGAACGGGCCTGGCAGGGTAACCCGAAGGCGGCGCAGGTGGCAAATGCGGCGCAGCCGCTGGGGCGCCCCGGTACTACCGCCGAGACCGCCGAGGCGGTGGTCTGGCTGCTCTCGGAGGCGAATTCTTTCGTCACCGGCCAGGCGCTGGTGATTGACGGTGGCCGCATCGCGGGCTGAATTCTATTGGCAGACCGCCCCGCGCGGTGTATAATTACGGCAGGTCTTTACCAAAACGCATATGCTGGGGGTGCTCATCCGGCTGAGAGAGCGCAGGCGTAGGCGTGCGGCGCTCAACCCCATAACCTGATTTGGATAATGCCAACGTAGGGAAGCGGGACCATGATGAGCTTACCGGCGGGTAAGCTTTTTTTTGAGGTAAAAATGGAGATCAAGCTGAACGGTAAAGCGGCGGAAGTGCCGGAAATGTCCTCGGTGGCGGATCTGGTACGGGCCAAAGAAATGGCCGTCCGGACGCTGGTGGTGGAGTTGAACGGGGATATCGTGGCGGCTGACGGCTGGGACGGCACCCGTCTGCAGCCGCACGACGACGTGGTGCTGGTGCGGCTGGTGGGTGGCGGCTAATGGCGGATGAGCTTGTTATTGGGGGCGTGGCCATCGAGAGCCGCCTCTTCATCGGCACCGGCAAGTTCGCTGATTACGCGCAGATCACGGCCGTCATTGATGCCTCCGGGGCGCGGGTGGTGACACTGGCCTTACGCCGCGTGGACTTTGATAATCCCGGCGAGAACATGCTCGATTTCGTGCCCCCGGGCAGTATCATCATGCCCAATACCTCGGGTGCCAGGACGGCCGCGGAGGCGGTGCGCATCGCCCGTATCGCGCGCGCCGCCGGTTGCGGGGACTGGGTCAAGATCGAGATCATCACGGACCAGAAATACCTCCTGCCGGACAACTTCGAGACCATCGAGGCCGCCAAAATCCTGGTCTCGGAGGGCTTCGTGGTGCTGCCCTACATGAGCCCGGACCTGATGGCGGCGCGCCGCCTGGCAGAGGCCGGTGCCGCGGCCATCATGCCGCTGGGGTCACCGATCGGCAGCAACCGTGGCCTGAAGACGCGGGAACTGGTGCAGATACTCATCTCCGAGATTGACCTGCCCATCATCGTTG
>CAZPSW010000165.1:2731-3943 GCA_964589255.1 uncultured Dehalococcoidales bacterium | reverse complement strand
CGTCCGGCACCGGAAAAACGTTCAGGGCATCAATCTCAGGGGCGCTCTTCTCCAACCAACTGGTGGCGGCGACGAACATGTCCCGCAGTTCATATCCGCTGAGCTTTTCCTTCAACACAACTGTATCCTTGTCCCCGGTATTCGATGCACTGCCCCCACTTCTGGACAATTTTCACGGGTGTGTGGTAGCATGATTACCGAGCCATCTTACAATAATAACAACGGATAGTCAACGGAGCAAAAACCTTGAAATGCGAGATGTGCGGCAAGACGCCGCAATTCGGTCATAACGTCAGTCATTCAATGCATCACACCAACCGCCGCTGGATGCCCAACATCCACCCGGTGACGCTGACAGTGAATGGTGAATCAAAGCGTATGAAACTCTGTACGCGCTGCCTGCGCACCACCAAGAAGACCGCCAAAAACGCCTAGACCGGCCCTGGTATTAGCCCTTTGCCGTCGCTTCCCGCGCCGCCTTTGTGAGTATGCGTTTGGCCCGCGCCAGGGCCTGCGCCACCCGCCGCGGGGCGGTACCGCCGGTAACGTCACGGGCGGCCAGGGATTTCTTCACGTCAATCTCAAAGACGTCTTGCTCGAAGAGTTCCGAAAACTCCCGGTAGTCCTTAAGTTTTAACTCCTCTAGCCCCTTGCCCCGGCTGACCGCGCGCTGCACCAGTTTAGCCACCGCGACATGTGCCTCACGGAAGGGCAGCCCCTTAGCCACCAGGTAGTCCGCAACGTCGGTGGCCAGCAGGTAACCGCGCGTCACGGCACGCGCCAGGTTTGCCTGGTTGAAGCGCAGCGTACGCACCATGCCCGCCATCACGCGGAGGGTGGAGACCAGCGTGTCCGCGCTGTCAAAGAGGGCTTCCTTGTCTTCCTGGAGGTCCCGGTTATAGCTCAGCGGCAGACCCTTCAGCAGTGTCAGCAGGCCCATCAGGTGGCCGTAAACACGACCGGTGCGCCCCCGTGCCAATTCCGCCACGTCCGGGTTCTTCTTCTGCGGCATCAACGAGGAGCCGGTGGCATAGGCGTCATCGACCTCGACGAAGCCGAATTCCGCTGAGGACCAGAGCACGATCTCCTCTGACAGCCGCGAGACGTGCATCATACAGACCGCCGCCGCGGCAGCGTAATCAATCACAAAATCCCGGTCACTGACGGCGTCCATGCTGTTGGCGCTGGCGGCCGCGAAACCAAGCTCCGCGG
>CAZPSW010000165.1:0-2721 GCA_964589255.1 uncultured Dehalococcoidales bacterium | reverse complement strand
GGCCAGATATTCACGGTCCAGCGAATAGGGCACCCCGGCCAGCGCGCCGCTGCCCAGGGGTAAAACGTCGGCGCGGCGACTGGCGTCACCAAAACGGCTGACGTCACGCTCCAGCATTTCAAAATAGGCCAACAGGTGGTGCGCCAGCAGTACCGGCTGCCCCGGTTGCAGGTGGGTGTAACCCGCCGTCACCAGTTGGCGGTTGGCGCTGGCCTGTTCCAGCAGCGCCGCCTGCAGCCCCCGTACCGCGCTGATGGTGTCGGTGACCGCTTCCTTGACCCAGAGGCGCAGGTCGGTGGCCACCTGGTCATTGCGGGAGCGCCCGGTATGCAGCTTGCCGGCCAGCTGGCCGATCTTGTCCTCCAACGCCGCCTCGATGTTCATGTGCACGTCTTCCAGCTCGATGCGCCACTCGAAGGTGCCGCGGGCGATCTCTTCACCGACGGCGATGAGGCCGCCGAGGATTAGTTGCGCCTCGTCCGCGGTGAGCACGCCGCCGCGTTCCAGCATGCGGGTATGCGCCAGCGAACCGATGATGTCCTGGCGGTAGAGCCGCCGGTCGTAGGGCACTGAGGCGGTGTAATCATTGACCTGGGCGGCGGCGTCCTTGGAGAAACGCCCACGGATATCGCTCATCGCCGTCTCCTCAGGCCCCGTCCGGTGGCCGCATTTGCTTCCGCCCCTGCACCCGAACGCCGAGCCCCCAGAGGTGGATGAAACCGGCCGCCTGGCTGGGGTCAAAACTGTCGTCCCGGTCATAGGTGGCGAGGCCATAATCATAGAGCGAGAACGGGGACTTCACGCCCACCACGGTGGCCTGGCCGCGGTGCAGCTTGAGGCGCACCAGTCCGCTGACGAATTGCTGGCTGCTCTCAATGTAGTCCACCAAATTGCGGTGCAGCCCGCTGAACCAGAGCCCGTCGTAGATCAGGTTGGCGAATTCCTGGCTCACGATCTGCCCGAAACGGATCTGCTCCCGGGACAGCACCAGGGATTCCAGCGCGCGGTGCGCTTCGATCAGCAGCAGCGCCGCCGGGGCCTCGTAGATTTCGCGGGACTTGATGCCGACGCGCCGGTCCTCGATCATATTGATGCGCCCGATGCCGTGCCCCCCGGCCTGGAAACTACATTTCTCGATCAGCGTCACGCCGTCCAGTTCTTTACCGTCGAGGGTGATCGGCGCGCCCTCGAAGAAGCCGATCTCAACGTATTCCGCTTTCTGCGGCGCGTCATCCACCGCCACCGTCCACTTGTAGGCGTCTTCCGGCGGCTCCGTCCACGGGTCCTCGAGCACACCGCACTCGATGGCCCGCCCCCAGAGGCTTTTGTCGATGGAATAAGGGTTGGCCTTGGTCACCGGCACCGGGATGTCGTGCTTCGCGGCGTAGTCGATCAGTTCGTCCCGCGTCTTGTTCCACTCGCGCGCCGGGGCGATCACGGTCAGTTCCGGCCCCAGCGTGTTCACGGCCACCTCAATACGCACCTGGTCATTACCCTTGCCGGTGCAGCCGTGGGCCACCGCCACCGCATTTTCCTGGTGCGCCGTCTCCACCAGCAGTTTCGCGATCAGGGGCCGGGTCAGCGCGGTGGCCAGCGGGTATTTGCCCTGGTAGAGCGCATTGGCCTTGAGCGCGGGAAAGATGTAGTCCTTAACCAGCGCCTGTTTGGCGTCGATCACCACCGCTTTTTCGGCACCCACCTTGAGCGCCTTGTCACGCACCCCGGTAAAGTCCTTCTCGTTACCCACGTCGACGGTGCAGGTGACCACGTCAAAGCCGTATTCATGCATCAGGTAGCGCACCGCCACCGAGGTATCCAGGCCACCACTGTAGGCCAGCACAATCTTACCCGTCACTGTATCCTCCCGAGCCAGTAGTCTAACCTTATCATAAATACCGCCGCGCATCACCTGAAAGGCGCGAAAAACCGCGCCTCCCGGCGGGGTGCTATGGCGCCAGCGCCCCGGTCACGAAAGCGGTGATCTGCGCCGCCACCCGCGGGTGTTCCCAGCCGTAGTAATGCCCTGGCGCCTGGAGGTGGCGGAGCACCTCGCCCGCCGGGCGCCCGTCACCCTCACGTCCGAAGATGACGCGGTAATTACTGCGCACGATGGTGCCCAGGTCCCCCCGGCTGAAACTGTCCGGCACCTCCCCGTTATGGTCCAAGAGCAGCGTGTTTTCCCGGTTCTCAACGTCGTAATAGAACGGCGGCCCGATGACGATGTTATAGACCCGCGCCCGGCTGGTGAGTTGCAGCATGACGCGGTCATTAAAGATAGTGCCGTTACTCTCCGAGGCCAGGAAGACGGTCAGTTCCGGGCGCTGCGTGGTGATGAAATCAAGCCGCCCCGCCAGGTCCGGTGCCTTGTGCGGGTAGTTCCGCGCCTGCGCCCAGACCTCGTCCGCAGACACCTCGCGGGACGGGTCGGCGGCGGACTGGAGTGCAAGTCGCAGGTGCCAGTCGCGGGTGTGGGCATCGGGCTCGGTCAATTCCAGCAGCAGGTGCCCCCCATGGTGCGCGCCGAGGTCGTGTCGAAGCTCTCTGAATACGGCATCACGCCACAGACCGGGCGCCGGATAGACCGAGCACTCGTGGCCATTGAGAGGCTCGGGTGGATCTGAAGCCCGCACTGCTGGGAGCCACGGCCGGCGCCGCCATAGCTCTCGCGGTCTTGGTCGGATTCAAGGTCGCCGCCCTCAAGCGCGCTGAGCGCGACGCCCA
>CAZPSW010000164.1:0-3957 GCA_964589255.1 uncultured Dehalococcoidales bacterium | reverse complement strand
ACCACCCTGACGGCACCGTGGAAAGCCGCCCAGCCTCAGAACTGCTTGCCGTTGGACTGACCGGTCAACAAACGCCCTTTGTTGGTCACCGCGCTATAGCGCAGGAGTTGACTGCACAAAGGATATTATGCCCTTGTGTTGGATTTGCCAAGGTTGAAAAGGAACCCTTTTAACATAAAACCGCCGAGGCCAAGCATTATGCCTAGACCTCAGCGGATCTTTTTCTAACTAGTAGCTCGATTGCGTTCAGTCACTCTTAAGAGATTTTGTCTCTTTGACTCTTTTGGGTCTTAGTAGTGTGAAACCCTACATTAAACGGGTGGGTGGGTGGGACAATAGGGGGTTTCACCTGGCGTCTGCAAGAGTGAGGACTTATTCCCCCCGCAGCAGCGCTATCATCTCATCCACCGCCTGTCTGTCGGTGGCGGATTGTGACGGGTGGTAGAGCCGGAAAGTCCCGTCTGGGTTCACGATGACGTCCCCACCAAGCTGGTTGGGGTCACCGCGGATGCCGCGCCAGTGCCGCCCGGAGAGCAAGGCCCGGACGTAGAAGAGAACGGTGCGCGGCGTCCAGGAACGAAACAGCGAATGCCCCATGCCGTATGCCCGGTAGACATCGTGCGCCTCGTCGGAAAGGATCTCAAAACCGGGGCAGACATCCTCTTTCCAGGCGCGGGTTTCGGACGGGGCGTCAAAAGATATCACGCGCACCACCACGCCCAGCCCGGTGAGTTCTGATTCGCGGCGGCACAACTGTGCCACGTGTTCCCTTCAGACCAGTCAACCCAGGTGCCGCAAGAAGATCAGCATCACCGGCTGGCCGGCGACCAGGGCCACACTCAAACTGAAGCGCTGGCCCCGGGTGTCCCCCAGGGTGAAATCAGGGGCGCGTTTTGGTGGCTTTACGGCCATCATGCCTCCGTATTATGCGGTCACGACCTCACCGGCATTGACCCTGGCGCCAGGTGTGATGTGAACTCCGGCGGCCACCGTGACGTTCTTACCGAGCACCGCGCCGCTGACATGGCAACCCTCGCCCAGGGCGCAGCCGTCAGCGATGATTGATTGACTGACCCATGCGCCGGGGCCGATATTGACGTGGTGCCATATCACAGAATCCTCGACGGTGCTGCCGGCGGCCACCCGGCTGCCGTCCCCGACCACTACCTGTCCCCGCAGCGTCACGCCGTGGTATTCAAATTCGGGTGCCGCATCGGTCTCTAGCGGGCCCACCAATTCCTGCGCACCGGCGCCGCCACCGCTTAAACCCCGGCGGTCGTGGCGCGCCACCCTTCGCGGCACGGTGGCCAGCCCGCGCAGCAGATCACGGTTGATCTGGAGGTATTTCTCCGGCGTACCGATATCAATCCAGTACGCATCGGTTGCATAGGCGAAGACCGGCACCGCGGCCCCCAGCAATGCGGGGAAGATCTCCCGTTCAATGCTGACACGGGTGGCTGGTTTGACCCAGTCCAACACCTCCGGTTCCAGAACGTAGGTCCCGGCGTTGATCATGTTGGTGGTGACCGCCTCAGGCGCCGGCTTTTCCAGGAAACGTTTGACCTGACCGGTGACGCCGGTCTCCACCACGCCGTACTGGGTGGGGTCCGCCACCGGCGTCAGCGCGATGGTGGCCCGGGCGCCGTGCGTCTGGTGGAAGTCCATCATGGCGCTGAGGTCAAGGTCCGTCAGGATGTCCCCGTTGATGCCCAGAAACGTGCCGTCGAGAAAGTGCGCCGCGTTCTTCAGCGCGCCGGCGGTGCCGAGTTGAGTCTCCTCGACAGCGTAGTGCAGTTTTAGGCCAAAATGCGACCCGTCCCCGAAGTAATCATTGACCGGCTGCGCGAACCGGCTCTGGGTGATCACCACTTCGTCGACGCGGTGTCCCAGCAGGTAGTCGAAGACGTATTCTAAGAATGGAGTTTTCAGGATCGGCACCAGTGCCTTGGGCACGTCCGGCGTCAGAGGCCGCAGGCGCGTCGCCTCGCCGCCCACCAGGATCACCGCCTTCACGGCTCAAGACTCCAGGACGGTGAATTCGTCGACGTGGGCCTTGATGTAGTCCATGAACCGGGGCAGGTCCGCCTCGCGCGGGGGGGGTATCAGGTGCGGCTTCACGATGTCGTCGTCGGTCTTGATGGCGCCGTGTTCGTCGACCAATGATTTCATGATGAGTTGCCGTACGTGGTCGTCGGCCAGCGGGCTGTGGAAGATCACCGCCTGTCCCGGCACCAACATGGTGTTCAGGTGGCCCTGGCCGCGCTCTTCGTGGAAGTGCGGGTTCTTTGTCTCGATCTGGAAGATCTCGACGCCGGCCTTTGAGGCCTGCGGGTCCGCCGAGGGTAGGATGCCGCCGAAACCCTCGAAGATGGCCATCAGCTCTTCCGGTTCCACCGCGAAACCGGTGGCGTAGGGCAGGCGCTCCGCCAATTTCATCGTCATACAGTGTTCACCGGCGTTGGCGGTCTTGATGATGTCCGTCTCAAAGCCGGTCCGGGCCGATATCAATGCGTTCATGTTGCGGTTGGTGACCTCGGAGACACGGCCCCATTTGCGGAAATAGACCTCGTCGGTCATCTTGGGCTTGTAGTGCCAGAGGATACGCACCATGGCGAACGGTGATTTCGCCATCGAAAGGCCGGCGGCGAATATTTTCACGTATTCCCAGACGGAGCCGGGGATGTAGTTGTCGCTGTCAATGAAAGAAACGTAGTCCATGCCGAAGAGCTTGGCCATCAGTATGCCGATGATCATACCCTCGCTCTTGCCGTTCCTCACCAGGCCCTTGTCGTCCAGCATGTCGTGGTACTCGGCCAGTTTCAGGGCTTCCGCCAGCACCGGGTCCTTCTGGTGGATGATGATGGCTTCGCGCTGCGTGAAATGGCAGAACTGCTCCAGGGTGTCCTTTTCCATGCGCAGGCGGTCCACCCCGCGCCGCCGGGAGTTGGAGACGACGATGATCAGGCAGTCGTGCGGCACGCCGCTGATGACGCCCTCGAAGAGCTTCAGTTTTTCGTCTTTGATGGGGATCACCACCGCCATCTTTTCCTCGATCGCCTGGACGGCGTCGTCCTCCACCTTATCCACGGCGATGGCTTCTTTGCGCGGTGCATTGGCGCGTTTGCCGGAATCCAGTTCCACCACTTTTTGCACGTCGTTAATACGTACCGCGCCGAAGCGTTCCGTATAGCGCGGACTCTCAATACGCATGATTTACTCCTGAAAATAATTGCCGACGGCCCGGGCGACACGCGGCGGGTGAATTCGAGTTGTCATGGTAGCACAGTTAATCCGCGCCTGCAAGCGGGACACGCCTGCGCTATAATGTGACCGGGCTAAATATTCGCAACCTGGACGGGGATAAATGATACTGAAACGCTTCGTGGTGCCGGGCTATTCTTCAAACAGCTATATCGTGGGTACGGATTCCGGCGAGGGCATCATCGTCGACGCCGGGGGACAGGGCCCGGAGATACTGGAAACGGCACGTCAGTCCGGGCTGGAGATCAAGCTGCTGGTACTGACCCACGGACACTTTGACCACATCGGCGCGGCCAGGGAAATTAAAGAGGCCAGCGGCTGCCAGGTGGCCATCCACCGTGAAGACGCGGGCAATTTGGGACGCTTTTCGCTGAATACCATCATCAACCGCGCGGTGCCGCCGCATCCAGAGGGCTTGCTTGAAGACGGTGAATTGATTGAGGTCGGTGAACTCAGCTTCCGGGTGCTGCACACCCCGGGCCACACCCCGGGCGGTATTTGCCTCTACGGAGAGGGCGTCGTCTTTACTGGGGACACCCTCTTTCGTCAGAGCGTGGGCCGTACCGACATGCCCGGAGGCAGCCACTCGCGGCTGCTCCAGAGCATTCGGTCACAGCTGCTCGTCCTGCCGGACGAGACTGTAGTGCTGCCGGGTCACGGCCCCGAATCCACCATTGGTGGCGAACGGAGCCGCAA
>CAZPSW010000163.1:0-3989 GCA_964589255.1 uncultured Dehalococcoidales bacterium | reverse complement strand
TATGATATGCGTCATCAGCGCGCGCAGCTTTGCCGCGTCCCGTTCCCCGGTCCCGTGCGCGTCACGCGCCGCGAAGAGCGCCTCGGAGAGGCAGCGCGCCTCAATGCGTGCCGCGGCGCTGAGGTAGACGTTGCGGCTGCTCAGTGCCAGACCGTCATGCTCCCGCACCGTTTCGCAGGCGATGACTTCTAGGTTCATGTCCAGGTCCGTCACCATGCGGCGCACCACCGCCAGCTGCTGCGCGTCCTTCTGCCCGAAGTAGGCGCGGTCCGGAGAGACGATGTGGAAAAGCTTGGCCACCACCGTGGTGACGCCCTCGAAGTGGCCCGGCCTGACGCTGCCCTCAAGCACTTCGGTGATGCCGCCGACGGTGACCCTGGTGGTGGCACCGGGAGGGTACATTTCCGCCGCCTGCGGCATGAAGACGATGTCACTGCCCGCCGCCTCACAGAGCGCCAGATCACGCTCCGCGTCCCGCGGGTACTGCTCGAAGTCCTCGCCCGGGCCGAACTGGGTGGGGTTGACGAAGATGCTCACCACTACGCTCCCGCATTCGTCGCGGGCGCGGCGTATCAGGGAGACATGTCCTTCGTGCAGGTAGCCCATGGTGGGTACGAAACCGAGCGGCGCCGGCAGTGACTGCCGCGCCTGCCGGAACTCATCGATCGTCTGTGTCACCCGCATCACCGGCTCCAAACACAACCCGCCAGCGGTTGCTAGTCCTTTTCCAGCGCTGCGATCACGTCCGCGTCAAGCTCAGCACTGTGGGCCGCGGTGGGAAATTCGCCGCCGCTGACCTCGCGTTGATAAGCGGCGATCGCCTCACGAGTGACCTGGGCCAGGTTGGCGTACTGCTTGGCGTGCCGGGGCACGAACTCGGTGAAGGAACCGAGGATGTCGTTTATCACCTGCACCTGGCCGTCACAATCGGGTCCGGCCCCGATGCCGATGGTGGCAATGGTGAGCTTCCTGGTGATCAGCGCCGCCAGCGGTGCCGGTACCATCTCCAGCACAACCGCGAAGGCCCCGGCCTCTTGCAGTGCCAGCGCGTCCACGAGCAAGGCGCGCGCCGCCTCGATGGTCTTACCCTGCACGCGGTAACCGCCGAGCTGGTTGACGGCTTGCGGCGTCAGGCCGATATGCCCCATCACCGGGATGCCGCAGGCCACCACCGCACTTACCTTTTCCGCCATGCTGACGCCACCTTCCAGCTTCACCGCCTGCGCCCCGCCTTCCTGTATGAAGCGGGCGGCATTGGCCATCGCCGCCTCGGTGGTGTAATAGGTCATGAACGGCATGTCCCCCACCACCAGCGCCTGCCGCGCGCCGCGCGTCACCGCCCTGGTGTGGTGCAGCATTTCCGCCATGGTGACCGGGATGGTGGAATCGTAACCCAGCAGCACCATGCCCAGCGAGTCCCCCACCAGTATCAGGGGGATGCCGGCCTCGTCGACCAGTTTGGCGGTGGTGCAGTCATACGCGGTGAGCATGGTGAATTTTTCACCACGCCGCTTCATCTCAGTGAACTGATTGATATTCACGCCCATCTCGCCCCCCTAATGGGAAATGTGACTGGCAGTGTGCGTGACCCGGTTGTTCTCGTCGACGTAGACCAGCTGCGGGGCGTAACCCGCGAGGTCTGCTTCCGCCACGTCCCGGTAGGTGAGGATGATAACGCGGTCTCCCAGGCTGACCATGCGCGCCGCCGCGCCGTTGAGGCAGATTTCGCCCGGCCCACCCTCAATGGCATAGGTGGTGAAGCGGTTACCGTTGTTGATGTCCAGGATGTGCACCTGCTCGAAGGGCAGGATGTCCGCCGCCTGCAGCAGCTGCGTATCGATGGAGACGCTGCCCTCGTAGTCGATGTTGTTGTTGGTCACCCTGACCCGGTGAATCTTGCTCTTGAGCATGGATCGCATTGATCTTCCCTCCAAACTATGCGCTCAGTGTGGTTAAGATGTTCTCTGCTTGCGTGCCATTGATGCGGCCCTTGGCCAGGGCGATCGGCACCGTCTGACGGCCCAGCTCACGGTAGGTCCGCGCGATCTCGGGGGCCGCGCCGTCGAGGGCGGCCAGGTGCTTGCCCACGGTACCGGCGTCGCCGCGCGAAATCGGCCCGGTGAGGCAGTCCGGCAGGCCCACCGTCTCGATGTTATGGATGGTGCCCCGTATCAGCGGCAATAGCGCCGCCACGGCGCGGGATTCCGGGGCGCCGAAGCTCTGCCAGAGGTCGCTGGCCAGCTTCACCAGGGTTACGGTGTAGTTTGAGGCCATCACCGCGGCGGCGTGGTAAAGCACGCGGTCCGCGGCCGAGATTTCCAGGTAATGCCCCTCCAGGGCGTTGACCATGTCCTTGAGGGTGGTGAGCAGAGGCTCCGCGGCCTCGATGGCGAAGGTGGAACCGGGGATGTTACGCTGCGCCTCGCGGACGCCGGCGAAGGTCTGTAACGGGTGCACCGTGCCGGGAACGGCGCCGCATTGTGCCGCCGCGGTCAGAATCTCGATGGAATCAGCGCCGCTGCAGTGCACCACTGCCTGTCCGGGGCGCCATTTGACCTCTGCCAGGACGTCCGTGATGACATCGTCCGGGGTGGTCACGAAAACGATGTCGCAACTGTCCGCGACGGCCTGGTTGTGCCGCTGCGGCTGACAGCCGTGGACCAGCGCCGCCAGTGCCACCGCCGAAGTGTAGCCGAGGCTGGAGGCCGCCGCCACCGTGTAGCCCGCGGCATGCAATTTCAGGGCCAGCGCGGTACCCACCGTACCGGCGCCGATGAAGCCGATTTTCCCTGCCGGGTTAATCATGCTGCTCCCAGCCAAATAAAAAGCCCTCTTCGAGACGACGAAGAGGGCTAAATCCCCGGTTCGTATTGCCGTCTCGGTCAGTCTGTGATCCAAGCGACTGGTTTATCTGGGCAACTGCGTTATCTGGCTACCACTCACCGCCCCGGTAATCCAGGGTCGATGGTCTATATTCAGGCTAGCACAGCATGCGGCGCATGTCAATATAGAACTAACGTTTGGACATGCATCCTTGACCGGTAAGTCCGCTTGTGTTAGATTTATGCTGTCATCGGGGCCGTAGTTCAGCTGGGAGAACGTTTGACTGGCAGTCAAAAGGTCGAGGGTTCGAGTCCCTCCGGCTCCACCAATTAACCAGTCCCTCCGGTCGCCCTGCGGGCCCCCGTTTTCGAGGGCTTTTCGTTATGGCGCGAAGCCGCCGCCAACAGACCCAATCCGGGCTGCCCGCCGCCATACTTCAAGGCCAGCGCAGGATGCGCCGCCGGTGTATTTACTGCTGTTACCAGAAGCTCGGTTGAGGTTGAGCATTAGAAAACGCCAGCGCAGAATATTCACGGACAACCCGAACTTTTTAGCGAGTCACTGGAACTATGAATTTTCCACTCTCCCCCTACCTTGATCAAATGAAAGCCTCGATAGGTGAGGAGCGCACCCTGTGTCCCGGGAGTGAACATTAACTTGACTTCAAATGTTGCCGTATCGCCGGCTGCTAGTCCCGGCACCGGGTGGTGCTCGATCACTCCCTGATTCACCAGTGGAGCCCACACCTCACCTTCGTAAGTTTTCACGCAGATCAGATCAAGACCCTGATAGGCCGTCCAGTAAGCCGCCTGGTCCTCACTGGTCCATTCTTCCGCATTGGCTCTGGATGACCCCTTTCTTCCCGCGGGAGCCGGCTGTCCCGAGTCTTCACCCGCCGCGCCTTCCCACCACATGTTGGATAAGTAGTCAAGGTCTCTGGCGTCCGCAGCCTTAAAGAGTTGGCTTACGAAAACTTCAACTTCAGCTTTGAGAGCTTCATTTTCTTCAATGCTTTCCCCCGGCGAGGCGCAAGACCCCAGCAGTAAAACCAGCACCATCAAAGAGCTCAAGATTGGCCCAAAAAACTTCTTTTCAATTTCCATCCCATCAATGTCATTTCCATAACAAAAGTTGTCACAGTGTATCATCGCTACCGATAACACTCA
>CAZPSW010000162.1:0-3994 GCA_964589255.1 uncultured Dehalococcoidales bacterium | reverse complement strand
AACAGCGACCAGCCGATGCAGCAAATATAAGCGTACTTACAAGCCACAAACTGCGGACCGGCCTGAGCCAAACCGAGAACTGGAGATACGATAATGGCATATATCAACGCGGTGATGCTGACCGCCGGCCACCGGCTAGCGGTCTTCGAGCAATTCAAAGAAGCCCTCCAGCTTAATCCTGATCTCCTCTTCCGGGGACACCGTGGGGTCAAGAATATCAAAGTCCAGCGTCATCATGGGGACGTCGATCTTGTCCAGCGCGTCCTTGTAGGACTTCGATAGCGCCGAGGCCTGGCGGCAACCGACGTGGGCGTAATAGATGGCCCCGTCGACGCGGTGGCTCTGCGCCAGCTCCACGGTGCGGTCCAGCGTCTCGCGCTTGAAGGGCCCGTAAGAGGCCATCTCGGGGAACATGTAGGACTTCCGCACCAGGCTTTCCAGGGGCCGGGACGGGTCCAGACGGCCCTCCGGCCACATGTCGAAGAAGGGCTCGGTGACGCTGACCGCGCCGAACTCCTCGGAAATGCGCCCCAGGAAACCGAGCAGGTAGGTCGGCGGCACGAAGAGACTCATCAGCCGGAAACGCTCTTTGGAGACCGCGCCCTGCCCGCGCGCCACCATATCGACGAGGTCATCCCGCAGCGTTTCCAGGTACTTGATCGAATCCGGGTGGCCTGGCATCACGTAGAGCGGCATCACCAGTTCCATGAAGCGTTGCGGCGGGAACGGGCTGGGCACTGCCTGGCGCAGCTTGTTGATCTCCCGGTAGAGCTGAATCTGCTGGTCCGTGCCCGCCACGATCTCGGAGAGCCGATCCCAGTCCATCTTTTTACCCGTTTGCGCCTCAAGGAAGACGATCAAGTCCTTGAATTCCTCGACCAGGTAGGTAGTCTCGTCCGGTGAACTTTCGAAGGGGAAGTCCACGAAGTGTCCGGGGCAGCCGGTGATATCCATCACCATGTCACCGCTCTTGGCGGTGTTGTCACACATCAGGCTGGACCAGACCACCATGTCCGGGCGCGGCAGCAGGTCCAGCGCGAAGGCGCCGATGAGCCCGCGGTGCGCGGAGCAAATCTCGGTGGCCATGCCCATCTCCGCCGCTTTGAGCAGCACGTCACCGGTGGTGCCGGTGAAAGCGGCGGTGACCCAGGTGGTGGTCTCGGCGTGCATCGGCGTGATGTCCATCGCCATAAATATCTCCGGGGGCAGGAAGACGGTGTGCAGCGCCACCGGGCGGCCCTCCTCGTGGGCCAGGCGCAGCCGCTCGTAGTAGTCCCCCAACAGGCGGTAATAGAGCGGGTCACTGCGCTGCGCCGGGTCCTTGCTGCGGCTCATGCGTTCCAGCATACGGCAGGTTTTCACCAGGGTGTCGACGTTTTTAGTGCCGGAATCGATCACCAAACCCTCGCCTCCAACATCTCCATGAAGGCCTGCACCCGGGTGGCGATCTGCCCCGAGCCGGAGGTGCCGTATTCAATGTCCAGCGCCAGCAGCGGCACGCCCGCATCTTTCAGCCGCGCCGTGAGTAGCGGCAGGTCATGGGCATAAGGCACGCAGTAACGCACGATCTCGCTGACGACGCCGTCGATGCGGAACTCCTTCACCTGGGCGAGCACCCGGTCAAAGCGTTCCTCGGCGGGCACCATGCGGGCGCAGGGAAAGTTGGTGAGATAACGCCGCGCCAATGCCGCCAGCGGCGCTTCGTCCGGTTCCGGACGCACCGGGTCTGACCAGTAGCGGGTGCCGGTACAGAGTTCGTCGGTGACGACGAGCGCCCCCAGCTTCTCCACCTGGGCCACGAATTCCGGGTTGGTCATCAGGCTGCCGGAAACCATCAGGCGCATTTCCGGGGTTGGCCCCGGCGGGCGGGACTCAAGCTCCTGGAGCAACTCGGCAAGCCAGACGTTGAAGGTCTCCCGGGACATGCGGAAACCGGCATTCATCACTTCCATCGCCTCCACGCCGCTGATGGTTGGGCCGTCCTGGAGGCGCAGCGCGTAGAGCCGGGAAAGCAGTGCCCGGGTCTCGTTATAGAGCGCGATCGAGGCGTCCAAGGCGTCATCAGTGATCTCTTTGCCGGTGAATTCCTCGATGTGCGCCCGGAACTCCCGCAATTGTCCCAGGTAGAGCGCGATGGCCCGTTCGTGGAACTTGCGCGGCACGTTGACCATGTGAAAAAAGGGCGTCTTCAAGTAGAGCTTCCAGACATCATAGAGCCTTCTGGCGCCGTCACAGGTGGAGGCGGTGACCAGCCCGTCAAGGAAATCATATTCGCCGCGTAGCGCCAGTTGCAGGCAGGAACGGGAAAATGAGCAGGTATTCACCGAAAGGTAGGCGTTACCGTCCTCCAGTTCCATCTCATGGGAATAGCCGGTGACGCGCACCGGCAATATACCGGCGGCGTGGATGATCTCCTCCGGGACGTAGGTGCAGACCCAGCCGAAAACACCGCCGCGCTGGTTCCATTGCTCGATATCAGGTGTGTGCGGAAAATCCGCGTTGACGGCGCGAAAGCGCTCCAGCATTAGACCCCTCACATTTTGGCCTGGAACCGGTGGCGGCCCCCGGCGCGGGGGCCGCCACCCGGATCAACTACTTGGTGGCCAGCCCGTCGAAGACGCGGGGCAGATCAATCCAGTCACTGATGGATTCGGTGCCGGACGACGTGAAACGGTACATCTGCATCTGGGTGATGCCCAGCCGCCGCTGCGGCCCATAGCCGAAGGTGCCGGTATTGTCACTGTTGTCGATGTTCTCCATCTTGTTCAGCGCCGCGATCATGGCGGGACCGTCGATGTTTGCCCAGCCAACGTCAGCCGCCGCCTGCCTGATGGCACCCACCGCCGCCGCCGCCGCGCTCAATGGCAGGCGGTTGTCAGCCCAAGTGCTTTCACCGGTGGCGTGTTCCAGGACCTTGGTGTAGAGGGCAGCCGATTTAGGTGCGTTGGTGAACGGGGCCTCGGAACGGTAATGCATGAAGCCCCGGGCCCCGGCGCCGACCATGCCGATCAGCTCTGCCGGGTTGACGTACTCGCTGAAGCAGACGGGGACCTGCATGTCCAGGCCGCGGATGTCACGTATCGCCACCGCGGCATTGGGGGAGATGGCCATCATCCAGATGTAATCCACCTCCGCCTGCTGCAGCTGCAAGAGCTGCGGTTTCAGGTCGTACAGCGCGATCGGGAACTGCACCGGCTCTAGGTCAACGCCGATCTTGGCGGCGTAGGGGATGACCATGCGGTGCTGTTGTCCGGAGGGCAGGTCCCAGTACAGCAAGCCGACCTTGGGATTGCCCTCGCCCTGGTAGTCCTGCTTCACCCAGTCAAGGTAACCGCCGAGCCCGTCCGGTAGGGCCATCGCGATGGAATAGAAAACGCTCGGCGGGATGTACGCCTGGGGCACGATCGCGGAGGCGGTTAGCATCGGCACCTGGGCCTCGGCGATCTCCTGGGCGATGCCCAGGTAATAGTAGTCCTCAACGGTGAGGTAGATTACCGGGTCCCAGGCGCTGAGCTCCTTGAAGGAGAGTATGGCGCCCTCCGGGGTGCCCTTGTTGTCCACGATCTTGTAATCAATCTTGACGCCGTCGATGCCGCCCTGGACATCGTTGATGTAGTCAAAAACATAACCCGTCCTCTCCACCAGGGCGCCCACCTGTGCCGCCGCCGGTCCGGTGATGCCACCCATCAGGCCGATGCGGATTGACTCCGGTTTCGGTGATACCGGTGCGGGGGCGGGGGCCGGGGCCGGGGCCGGTGATGGCGCCGGTGCCGGTGCCGGTGTGGGTGCCGGCGCAGGCGCTGGTGCCGGAGCGAGTGCCGGCGCGGGGGCGGGGGCAGGTAGGAGGCCACCGCGGGCAGCGCGGCGGCTGCGGCGGCGAGCTCGCCCGGGTTCGGCGACGCCTTCCAGTAGTGCTCGTCGGGCGGGACCTCGGCGGGCCCGGGCGGGATGCGCTTGACCAGATCCGCGGCGGTCGGCGCCTTGCCGAGCACCT
>CAZPSW010000161.1:0-4002 GCA_964589255.1 uncultured Dehalococcoidales bacterium | reverse complement strand
AGCACAGGGATAGTGGTTCCACAAGAGGGGATTTCACGCCGCATTCCCGACGCCTGCCGTGAACTAGGCCCAGACATTGATTGCCTCCGCGCCGTCAGTGACGTCCTTTACCTCGGTCATAATCAACATCGCGGCGTCATGGAGTTCAGGCCGGTTGCTGGCGATGCAGTCCCGCAGCAGCACCGGATTGTAATCAAGAAACGAAGCGTCGCTGGCGGTAGCCAGCACGCAGCCGTGCGAGACCAGGCCCCCGATGCAGACCGTCTTGATACCGTTGGCGCGCAACAGCATGTCCAGGTTGGTACCGATGAAAGCGCTGGAACGGTTCTTCCGGATCGTCATTTCGCCAGGCAGCGGTGCCAGATCGTCCACGATCTGCCAGCCCCAGCTGCCTTCGATACAATACGGCACCAGGGTCTCTGCGGGATCGTTTTCCCCGGTCCCGGTGAGCCGCAGATGCAGGCGCAGCGAAGCCGCGGAGTCACTGAGGAAATCCGGGTGCAGTGTCAGTTGCGCGTGAATCACCATCACCCTGTGACGCCGCGCGGCCTCAAGGACTGTTTTCACCCGCGGGATGACCCCCCGCAGACTGGAAGTTTCCCGGCCCAGCTTGTCGAAATAACCGCCGGGCATGGTGAAGTCATTCTGAATGTCGATCAACAGTAGCGCGGTGTGTTCCGGGCGCACCATTTCCGCGATAGTGGTAAATACCTCTTTACCGTTGAGCGTCAGTATTTTCCACCTCCCGGTGGTCTTTGATAGACCTGGCGACGAAGCGCACCACGCGGTACCGCGCTTTCGCCAGTGATTATACAACAAAACCGCCGTGGCACCAACCCCGGTATTTCAGGCTCGTCAAGGCCACTGTCATCTAGGGGCGGCGGCCCGCCAGGATACGGCAGCTATAGACGCAAACGTCGGCGTCGCGCTGATTGATGATGCGGCGGCTGAAAGTGATGATTCCCGTCTGCTCATCCTTCGGAGTCATTTCGATGACCTCGGACGCCTGCCGTATGGTGTCACCGATCATCACCGGGCCGGTGAACCTGACCTGGTCCAGGCCGTAAAAGGCGATGAATGATTTTGGCGCTAGCATGTGCCGGCCAAGCATGAAACCCAGTGTGTGACCGACCGCCAGTATCAGCATGCCGTGGGCGATGCGCTCCCCGTAATAAGTGGTGCGCGCGAATTCGGCGTCGACGTGCAGCGGTGTCCAGTCACCGGTCAACGCCGCGAAATTGGTGACCAGCGCTTCGGTGATCGTCCTGCCCTGGCTGACGAACTTCTCGCCGACGCTGAAATCCTCGAAGTATTCCCGTTCCTCCATGCTCCTGGCCCCTCCCTTTGCCGGCTCACCTGATGCCACCAAGGATACCACGATTGGCGCCGCCGGGAAGCCGGTTGCCGAAACGGGTGCGACTGGATATAATCCAGAAGCGGATAAACCGTGGAGCAGGGGCCGCGCGGGCCACCGCCAGGAGGTAGGAGATGGCATCCAAGCTGGTGACACACATCGTCGCGGATGATACTAAAAGCCTGGTCACACGCGCCTATACCGATATCCCGGCAGGGCAGATGCACTACCGCTGCCAGGGAAAGGGCGAAACGCTGCTGCTTTTGCACATGGCGCTCTCTTCGAGTGATGAGTACACGCGCCTGATACCGCTACTTTCCGGGGACTACCGCGTGTTGGCGCCGGACCACCTGGGATACGGCGAATCAGACATGCCGGCCCACGAATTAACCATCGAGGAATACGCCGAGAACGTCGTCAGCTTCATCGACTCGCTGGGGGTGGACCGTTGCCACATCTCCGGCCACCACGCCGGCACCCTGCTGGCGGTGGAGATCGCCACCCGGTATCCGGAGCGTGTCAGTTCCCTGATCCTCTCCGCGCTGCCCTGCCGCCGTGACCCGGCGGAGAACCTGGCCCGGCTGCAACTGCCGGAAATGCAGCGCGTGGAAATCAGCTGGGACGGCTCCCACCTGATGGACTACTGGGAGCGCGCCAACCGTTTCGGGGAGTCCGTCCAGGTCTGTAACGAGCGCGCGCTAGACTACTTCAAGGCCGGCCCCCGCGGTGAGGAAATGCACTGGGCTGCCTTCAAGTACACGGTGCTACCCAAGTTGGCGGAGATAAAATGCCCGGTACTGCTGATGTGTGGCAGCAAGGACTGGCTGCTGCCCGGCACCGCGGTAGCGGAGACGGTGATCCCCGATTGCCGCACCCGGATCGTCGAAGGTGGCTCGACCGTAATGAACCGGGAGATGCCGCGGGACGTGGCGGCGCCGATGCTGGAATTCCTGCGGGGTCTGAAGCCCTAGCCGCCTGGGTCAATCCCAGAATGAATCCGCCGCCGCGGCGCGTCCGTGACCGAACCAGTCGTCGAGAGTGACGCAGAGACGGTCCAGCCACGGCGCGTGGTGCACCCCGAGCTTCACCACTTCATGCCAGAACCCCGGCGGTTTGTTGAACGGGCAGACGCGGATGCAGACACCGCAATCAGTGCCCAGCTTCGCCCAGTAACTGAGGCATTTTTCCGCGTCGACCTGCCAGTTGAGCACGCCGGGGCGGTTGCTGATGCTCTTCGTTTCCAGCGACGGTGACCCGTAAGGTAGCGCCTGTCCGGGGCAGAGCCTGGCGCATTTGACGCAGTGGCGGCAGAATTCCCAGGCCCCAAATTCGATCGGCCGGTCCGGCGCCAGCGGCAAATCTGTGAAGACCTTGTGCAGGCGCACCCGTGGGCCGTATTCCGGGGTGATCAGGATGCCGATGCGGGATAGCTCGCCGAGGCCGGCGTCAATCGCCAACGGTACGCTGAGTGCGGTGTCGTTACCCATCGGTACGGCGCGGTAGCCCAGCCCGCGGATGAAGTGCGCCAGCATGTCCCCGGAAAGCGCCATCCTGGAATAGACCACTGAGGCCGCGGCGTCACCGATATAGCCGGGCGTGCGCTTTAGCGCGGCGTGGTCCATCTCCTGGGCCATCACCACCGCGTATTTCAGGCCCGCATCCAGCGCGATGGGGAGGTGTTCCTTGCTCAGGGTATGGTAGGAGTGGGAATAGACCCAGCGCGGATCGACCGCGGCCACACCCACCAGCGAAGCGCCGTAAAAGCGGGCCGCGCGTTTCACCAGGCGGGTGGCCTCGTCCGGGTCGCTTATTTTAGGGGTCACCGCGGTGGGCAGCCGCACGCTGTCCCCACGCCCCAACGGCGTCGCCTGCCAGGCCTCGAAACCGGCGCCGCCGGTGAACTGGCCGCGGCCGTAGTCCAGCACCGGGTGCCAGCCGGCCATCTCCAGCGCCAGTTCCGACCGTGTAAAACCGGGCTTGTCCCTGGGAACCGCCCGTCCCGAAAACTTGGCGAAATAACCACGGGCCACCTGGCGCCAGTCCGAGTCCCAGGTGGCGCGCATGAACATGTTGTGCTTCTGGTCAAAGCGCTGGGTGTTTACCGGTACGTGGCGCGTGGCACCAAGGGACACCTGTTTCGGACGCATCAGCTTCAAATGGCGCTCCTCCCGGCGAAGATGCCACCAGTATAGCAGTTTCACTTAGCCCATGAAACGCAGGAATAACCCCCGTTGGATTGCGGTTATAAATACCCAATGATATAATTCTAACGAATGAAAAATTTAATACGTGATAAAACCAGGGATAAGTTAGCTCAGAACCTTAACTCATTGGGTATTCGAGCGGACTTGGCTGAACGTGGCCGAGCTGAAGAAAAAATCGAAAACTCATGGTATCAACGTTCTTTAGGAATCATCGACTTTCCAGAAGGATTGGTCAGATGGATTAATATCCTAAAAAAAGACGGGAGTCGAAACAGCCCTCCTAAGTGGTGGGTTGTTCTTTGTATGCCAGATGAGCGACCGATCTCAGATCACAAAGCGGTTGACATCAAGACAATAAGGGAAAAAACATTCCCATTGTTCGGGAAAATAGTCGATGTGACCTGGAAAGGTAACGACCATGGTACAGGACTAGCTGAAGTTCTT
>CAZPSW010000160.1:2148-4047 GCA_964589255.1 uncultured Dehalococcoidales bacterium | reverse complement strand
CCGGCGGCCAGCGCACCCCGATGGTGGAACTGGTGACATCGGTGGAAATGGACACCGTCGAGGACGGGCGCGTCGAGGTCATCGGCCCGGAGATCGAGGACGTCCCGGAAGATTCCGCCCTCCCGTTGGCGATCGTGGTCGAGGTGGCCGGACGCGAAATGCAGGCTGACTTCGAACCCATCCTGGAGCGCCAGATACACCACCTGATCAACTACGCCCAGGGCATTTTCCATCAGGGCCAGCGTGACATTGCCTGGGTGCGTTTCGGCAAGTCCGCCAAGGAAAAGGGCTTCCACTTCAAAGACATCGGCACCATTCTGCACGCCAAGCTGCACCAGGATTACGGACGCATCTTTGACAAGCTCCAGGTGAAGCTCTACACCGAAGAAAAAGAGGTCAACGCGGCGGTGGCCAAAGCGCGGGACATCTACAAGGTGCGTGACGAACGCATTGAGGGCATGACCGATGAGACCACCGACACGTTCTATTCCTGCACCCTCTGCCAGTCATTCGCACCGAGCCACGTCTGCGTCGTCAGCCCGGAGCGCACCGGGCTCTGCGGTTCCTACAACTGGATGGATTGCCGCGCTGCCTTTGAGATCAACCCCACCGGCCCGAACCAGCCGGTGCCCAAGGGTGAAATATTAGACGAGCGCATGGGGCTGTTCCAGGGCGTCAACGAGTTCATCAACCAGGCCTCACGCGGCAAGATTGACCATTACAACTTCTACAGCCTGGTCAATGACCCGATGACCACCTGCGGCTGCTGCGAATGCATCGCGGCGCTCTTGCCGATGTGCAACGGCATCATGACGGTCAGCCGGGAATACCCCGGCGAAACTCCCTGCGGGATGAAGTTCACCACCCTGGCGGGCACCATCGGCGGCGGCGTATCCTCGCCGGGTTTCGTGGGCCACGGCAAGTACAACACCACGCAGCGCAAGTTCATCGCCGGTGACGGCGGCCTGCTGCGCCTGGTCTGGATGCCCAAGGTGCTCAAGGAAGAGATAGGGGAACGCATCATGGCGCGCGCCACAGAACTGGGACACCCTGATCTGCTGGACAAGATTGCCGATGAGACCATTGGCACCAGTGAAGAAGAGATCCTGCCCTGGCTCGAGGAGAAGGGTCACCCGGCGCTCACCATGGATCCGATTCTGGAATAAATCAAGGAGTTTCAGCATGGCACTGTCAGGAATACAGATATTCAAGCTGCTGCCGAAGACCAATTGCGGGGATTGCGGCGTGCCCACCTGCCTCGCCTTTGCGATGAGCCTGGCGGCGGGCAAAGCGGAGCTTTCGGCCTGCCCCCACGTCTCCGAGGAGTCACAGGCGCAGCTCTCGGAGGCCTCGGCACCGCCGATACGCCCCGTCGTCATCGGCATTGGGGAACGCACCGCCAAGGTCGGCGGCGAAACGGTACTCTTCCGCCACGAAAAGCGTTTTGAGAACCCCTGCGCCTTCGCCATGCTGCTCAGTGATACCGATGACGCCGCCGATACCAAGCTCAAAAAGGCGGCTGAAGTTGTCTACGAGCGCGTCGGCCTGATGCTGCGCCCGGAACTGATCGCGGTGAAGTGTGATTCCGGGGACGGCGCCAAATTCGCCGCCGCGGTGGCCAAAGTGGTCGCCGCCGGCGATTTCAACCTGGTCCTGATGAGCCAGGACGTGACCGTGCTCGAGGTCGGGCTCAAGGCTTCTGGCGATCGCAAGCCGCTGCTCTACGCCGCCACCGCGGACAACGTTGACGCGGTGGCGGCGCTGGCCAAAGAGGCCGGTTGCCCCGTCGGGGCGGTGGGCAGTGACCTCACTGAGATACAGGCGCTGACCGCCAAGATAGAGGCCGCCGGGGTCAAGGACATCGTCTACCCGATTCGCGTGCTCATCCGCGACGGCGGC
>CAZPSW010000160.1:606-2138 GCA_964589255.1 uncultured Dehalococcoidales bacterium | reverse complement strand
AGGACATCGTCATCGACGCCGGGGCACGCACCCTGCGCGGCACGCTGGATCAGCAGGTCTGGGCACGCACCGCGGCGCTGACCGCCAAGGACCGCACGCTGGGCTATCCCACCATCGTCTTTCCCTGCGAGATCACTGACGACCCGATGAAGGAAGCCGTCATCGCCAGTCTGATGGTGGCCAAGTATGCCGGCGTGATCGTGCTCTCTGACTTCGCCGGTGAGGCCATGTTCCCACTGTTGGTGGAGCGCATGAACCTCTACACGGACCCGCAGCGCCCGCTGGCCACCACCGAGGGTATCTACGAGATCGGCACACCGGACGAAAACTCACCGGTGCTGATCACCTCCAATTTCTCGCTGACCTACTTCATCGTCTCCGCGGAGATTGAGAACTCGAAGATATCGTCCTGGCTGTTGGTGAAAGACACTGAGGGCCTTTCCGTACTCACCGCCTGGGCCGCCGGTAAATTCGTGGCGGACGCCATCGGGCCCTTCGTGAAGAAGAGCGGCATCGCGGAAAAGGTGAAGCACCAGAAACTCATTATTCCGGGCTATCTGGCCTCGGAGAGCGGCGGTTTGGAAGAGGAATTACCGGACTGGGAAATCCAGGTCGGGCCACGTGAAGGTGCGCACATCACCGCTTATTTGAAGTCCTGGACAGCTTGAAGGAGAGAAGATGAAACTCATCGCGGAAAGCATTAACGTGATGTCCCAGACGCTGGGATCGGCCATGAAAGAACGCCAGGCGGCGCCGATCGAAGAAATGGCGCGCCGCCAGACCGAGGCCGGTGCAGACCTGTTGGACCTGAATATCGGCCCCGCTCGTAAATTGGGCGACGAACTGATGGACTGGATCACCCAGGTGGTGCAGAACGTCAGTGACCTGACGCTGTCCCTGGACACCACTAACATGGACGCCATGGAGGCCGGTCTCAAGGTAGCCCGGGAGCGGCCGCTGATCAACTCCGTCAGTTTGCAGCCGGACCGCCTTGACCGCGGCTTGGAGCTGACCAAAAAGTACAATGCCCAGATGATCGGCCTGCTCTGGGGGGCGGACGGTATGCCGCGGGACTCCAACGAACGCGCCATGCATACCGTAAACCTGCTGCTGCATGCGGCGGAATTGGGCATCCCCAACGAGGACATCTGGATTGACCCCATCGTCAGCCCGATCTCGGTGGAGATCAACCAGGTGAAGTCCTGCGTCGAGTTCATGATGATGCTCGAAGAGATCGCCCCCGGTTGCAAGTCCACCTGCGGTCTCTCCAACATCTCCAACGGCGCCCCGGCCCACCTGCGAGGCTGGCTCAACCGCACTTACATGATCATGCTGATGCGCTACGGGCTTTATTCCGCTATCGTCGACGCCTTTGACACGGACCTGAACAAGATCGCCCGTGGGGAAAGACCGGACCTAGTGACGCTGGTGCATCAGGTCATGGACGGGGACGCCCCGGCGGCATCGTCCCTTGACGATGAACAGTTGAAATACCTGAAATCGGCCAAGGTACTGGTCGGGGAATCCCTCTA
>CAZPSW010000160.1:0-596 GCA_964589255.1 uncultured Dehalococcoidales bacterium | reverse complement strand
GGAGGGCGGTAAGTTCGCCACCACCGCCGAGATAGGCCCCCTCAAGGGTACCGACACCACCGAGATCGTAGAGGTCGCCAAATCGCTCCAGGGCAAGGTCGACGCGGTCAACGTCACGGACCAGCAGAGTTCGGTGATGCGCCTCGGTTCCCTGGCCACCTGCCACCTGATACAGGACCACGGCGTCGAGGCCTGCTTCCAGATCACCTGCCGTGACCGTAACCGCCTGGCATTGCAATCTGACCTGCTTTCCGCCTGGGTGCTCGGCGTGAAGAGCGTGCTGGCGCTGACCGGGGATCTGCCCTTGCTGGGCGACCACCCGGAAGCCAAACCGGTCTATGATATGGACTCGGTGCAACTGTTGCATACCATCGGCCTGCTGAACGAGGGCAAAGACCTTTCCGGGGCCGAGCTTCAGGGTAAGACGAACTTCTTGGCCGGGGCGGTGGTCAATCCCGGCGCCGATACTGAGGCCGCCTTCGAGCTACAGATTCTGAAGATGGAGAAAAAAATCGCAGCCGGGGCGCGTTTTTTCCAAACCCAGGCGGTCTATGACGCCGAGGTTTTCGTTAAATTCATGAAACGCGTTGAGGGTT
>CAZPSW010000159.1:2676-4086 GCA_964589255.1 uncultured Dehalococcoidales bacterium | reverse complement strand
GAAAAAAGGTCAGGATTGACCTTGCTATCTCCCCCCAGGCTACTGCCGAATCGGGGGGTGTATTGTGTCAGCCGTATCAAGGGGTTTCACCCGGGGGGGAATACCGGGGGCCATGGGGATGGGGTTTAGTCCGAGGAACCGCCCGCGCCACCAGGCTCCAAAAAGCCCGCTACGGGGACATCAGCCGCATCATCTCCGCCAGCCCGAAAACACCGTCGTCACGGTCCAGTTCACGGTAGATCCAGCGCATCAACTCAATATCTTCAGGATTGTCCAGCGTCCAGTGCAAATGGGTCAGATCAACCGCGCAAGGGAGTGAATGAATGCGGTACTCGGAACGGTGCTGATCAATGTAGAGCGGAAACCACTCCCGCCAGTATGCACCCTCAATTTCCCGCCACAACCGCCCCAGCACGGCATAAGACAAAACGCTCGCATCAAGCCCATCCGGGATGCACCGGGGCTGGTCCGGGCGGCCCGTATTCACAATGTCGTACTTGCCCGCGCCGTCCCGCCAGATGCCGATCACCTGGTCCACGATATCCGGGTCCAGCAGGGGGCAATCCGCGGTGATCCAGACGACGGCGTCGGGCGCGTATGGCGTGGCCGCCCGGTAAATGCGGTCGATCAGATCCGTCTCGGAACCCGCGTAACAGTCAATACCGAATGACTGCGCCATGGCCACGATGGGGGCATTGGCGCAGTCGCCGGGACAGGCGATGACGACTTCATCCACCAGTGACGCCGCGCGCAGCCGGCGGGCGATCTGCCAGAGTACCGGCTTGCCGCCAAGGTCCAATAAAACTTTACCCGGCAGCCGTGAAGACCCCATCCTGGCCTGTATGACAGCGACTATTATCATTCTTTGACGACGTCACGCAGCACCGGGTTCAAGGGCTCGCCGCGCAGCGTCGTTTGATCCCAGCGGGACATTCCCGAGAGCACCGCATCATAGGCGTCAAGGACGCGCTCCACGTCCGCCGCGGCATGGGCCAGGCACGGCAGGTGCCCGCCGATGGTGAGCACCCCGTGGCCGAACATCTCCTGCTGAAAAATGCTGCGCATCATGGTGGCGTCGAGGCCCTTGTAATCCGAGAAGGTGATGGTATTGTAGGCATCCGCCCCGATGCACTGCGTGACCCCGTCCCGGCCCCAAGTTTTCACCAGGTCGTTATAGCCGTCTTTCAGTGCTGCGCCGGTTTGGCGCAGCTTTTTGATGCCGTCCTCGCGCACGAACTCGCGTTGCGTTTCCCGCGCCGCCTGGAGCGCCGAAGTCTCCCCGCCGAAGGTGAAGGAAAAGAAGATCTTTTCCAGCAGCATCATGATCTCCCGCTTGCCCGCCAGCACCGAAAGCGGCGCCCCGTTGGCGATGCCCTTGCCGAAGGCGGTGAGGTCCGGCGTGACGCCGTA
>CAZPSW010000159.1:0-2666 GCA_964589255.1 uncultured Dehalococcoidales bacterium | reverse complement strand
CGTAATATTCCTGTGCCCCGCCCATGGCGACGCGCATGCCGGACACCATCTCATCAAAGATGAGCACCGCGCCGCGCTCTGTGCAGAGCTGCCGGATGGCCTTCAGGGTGGCTGGGGCGCGGTTCACGTGTGGCGCGTTGACCGGTTCCAGGATCACCGCCGCCACGTTGCCGGGACTGGCGTCAAATATCTGTTTCAATCCGTCCAGGTTGTCATACTTGAACGGCTGCGTCAGTGCCCGTACCGCTTGCGGCACGCCGCGCCACATTGAAGTTGACCCGATATACCAGTCATGCCAGCCGTGGTAGCCGCAGCAGGCGACGATGTCCCGGCCGGTATATGCCCGCGCTAGCCTGATGGCCCCGCTGGTGGCGTCGGAACCGTTCTTGCTGAAGCGGACCATTTCGGCGCAGGGGATGATATCGCAATAGAGTTCCGCCAGCTCCACCTCCAAAGGGTGCGGCAGCGAATAAACGCTGCCGTCAAAGCGGGTTTCCCGGTAGCCCACCGTGACGGCGCCCAGCGCCATCACCAGGTCAATGTACTCCAGGCCGTTGACACCGAAGACGTGGCCCCCCTGACCGTGGGTGATGAAACCGGGGGAAGCGGCCACGTACTGGCGTGGCCCCTTGCTGAAGGTCTGCGTGCCGCCGGGGATGACCCGGTCCGCTCTACGGCGTAAATCCATCGATGATCTCCAATATCTGCCGCGCGTGCGCCCCATCCTGCACCGGGGTCATGCCGGTGGCGATACAATCTGTAAAAAGACGCATCTCGGTGACGTAGGTATCGTTGTAATCCCCGGTCACCGGAAACTCTTCCCAGGCGCCGCTGTCAGCGGAAAACACGCGGTAGGCGTTTGCCGCGAAGTCCCATTCAATGGTGCCGCCCTCGGCGATGAAGATGTAACGTACCGTATACGGCTTTTGTACCATGCTGACGTGAATGTTGGCCAGTTTCCCCCCCGGATACCGCAGCAGGAGGTTGGCGGTGTCTTCCACGGCAATCGGCAGCGGGGACAGCTTCGCGGTCTGGCAACTGACGTCATCCGGCCAGCCGAAGAACATTTGTAGCGTGTCAATGTGGTGGCTGGCCCCGTCGAGGAGCACGCCGCCACCGACCGGGCGCATGATGTAATCGTCCATCAAATTCGACCAGCCGTGAATGTGACGCCGGTATTCGTAATGCGTCGCGGCGTGCACCTGCACCGCCAGCAGTTCCCCGGTGGCGCCGCCGTGGAGCAAGGCGCGTATCGCGGCGAGTACCGGCTGGTGGCGGAAATTATAGCCCACGAACAATACCCGGGACGCGTCCGCGGCCAGCTTTACGAGGTCCGCGGTACCGTCAAGATTATGGCTGAGCGGTTTCTCTATGAAGACGTGACAACCACGGTTTAACGCCGCCTCCGCGGCCACCAGGTGCTCACCGGTGGGACAGCAGACCAGGGCCGCATTGATGTCGCCGGCGAGGGCGTCATCGAGTTCGGCGTATATACTCACCCCCGGGTAGGTGTGGGCCAGGTGGTCCCGGTGTGCGGCGTCCGTTTCCACCACCGCCACCGGTAAGCCATCAGCCCGCAGATTATCCAGGTGCCGCGTGCCGATGGAGCCACCGCCGATAACGATGTAATTGATCATCGAGGCGTCCGGCTGATGGTATGAATCAGGGCCACCGTGTCCGCGGTCTCGTTGCTGACGCGGTACCCCGCTTTGAGGTAAGACCTGACCGAACCCGGGTTGTCTTTCTGCGCTCCGGCCAGTAGATGCTCCAGGCCCATTGACCTCGCCGCGGCGATGGCCTCCAGGTGGGCCAGCGTGGCCAATCCCTGCCCCCACAGCGCCGGTTCACCGATCATGACCCCGGTCCAGGCCCGTGGCCCGGTCACCGGGCCGATGCGGTAGGTGCCGATGAATGCGTCCTCATGGTAGAGCGCGTAAAAGGAGTCCACCGGGCTGGCGATCATGCCTGATACGTGGGCCGACAACTGTGCCAGGGTATAGGGCTTTTTGACGGTCTCCAAATACCTGATCACCTGATCGTCATTCAACCAGGACAGGTAGCGCGCGCCCACGTGGCTCATGGCGATCTCGACTAGGCGCAATTCCGCCACCTCGGTGCCTCTGCTAGGGGCCTCGGTTCTGCCATCCATTCAGAATACCACTTTTTATCCCGGCTTGATATGCCGCCGCCGTCGGGAGATAGCCGAGAGGTGCGCTATTTCACCGCGTAGATGAGGTACCAGGCGCTCTTCCTGGCGGGATTGAAAAGGTCACAGGCCGCGCTGCCCGTTTTGACCTCGGAGAACCCGGTGAACAGGCCGGAGAGTTCCTCCACCGAAGCGGCGCAGAACAGGGTCAGCCCCTGGCGGTTGTCATACCGGCTCTCCTGGGCCACCAGGTAGGACCCGTCGCCCAGGGGGCGCATCCGGGGGAAGAGAGAATTATCCGGGTTCATCGTCGAGAGCAGCAGTACGCCGCCGGGCTTGAGCACGCGCCGCAGTTCCTGTATCACCGCGGAGACGGCTTCGCGGGTGCCGTTGTAATGTATCACGTTCCATGGAACGACAACCTCGAAACTGGCGTCCTCGAAGGGGACTTCCAGTCCCGTGACGGGGCGCAGGTCAACGCCCCTGCCCAGACGCTGGAAGAGCGCTCCGGCCTCCGTGA
>CAZPSW010000158.1:3017-4089 GCA_964589255.1 uncultured Dehalococcoidales bacterium | reverse complement strand
CGCCGCCAATGCCGCCGCCAATGCCGCCGCCAACGCCGCCGCCAACCACCAGTACGTCCGTTTCCATGAGATGTTCTGTAGTCAATGTCCGGCCCCGGCTCCGTGAATCTTGCCGCGTCACGATTTTGAATCATGATTATAACACCTACAGTGACTATAATCACATACCCTGAGACTGCCTCATGCTAGTTTGTGAAATCCGCCGCGGGCAGAAATCAGTCAGGCGCGGCGGTAATGTCATCACAAGTCACCCTCCAAGGACGGTGCGTTGTCTCAACCGGCGGCACTTTTGACCCCGTACCGCGCGCTGGACCTATGTGACGCCAGCGGCATGATCTGTGGCCGCATTTTCGGGGACATGGGTGCCGACGTGATCAAGGTGGAGAAGCCGGGCGGGGACGCGGACCGCCGCACCGGCCCTTATTTCCATGACCAGCCCGGTGCGGATAGCAGCCTGCCCTGGCTGGGCGGCAACGTCAGCAAGCGCGCCGTCACGCTGGACCTGACGCACCCCGCCGGAAAGGAGCTATTCCTGAAACTGGCGGCGAGCGCGGATTTCGTCTTTGAGACGCAGCCACCAGGATACCTCGACGGGTTGGGGCTGGGATACGGGGCCCTGAGCCGCGTCAACCCCGCCGTCATCCTGACCTCGATCACGCCCTTCGGACAGCGGGGGCCTTATCGTGGCTTTAAGTCCAGTGACCTCATCGCCGCCACCCACGGCGCGATGCAGGGCACCGGCTATCCGGGGCGGGCGCCGCTGCGCTTCGCCGCGGAGCAGGGCCCACCGCAGGCGGGTGCCCAGGCCGCCGCGGCCACCATGATCGCGCTGCATCACCGCCTGGCCACCGGTGAAGGCCAGCACGTTGACTTCTCCATCCAGGAAGCGATGCTGCAAACGATCATGTCCATCGCGCAGCGCTGGGAACTGGCCGGTGACCTTTTCGTCAGGGCCGGCATCAAATTTCCCAGGGGGCACCTCACCACGCGCTGTATCTACGACTGCCGGGACGGTTACGTGGCCTGGGAACTCTGTGTGGCGGATCAGGGCACCAAGACCAATGCCATCGTG
>CAZPSW010000158.1:0-3007 GCA_964589255.1 uncultured Dehalococcoidales bacterium | reverse complement strand
CGAAGACGAGGCTGACGTGGCCCACCTCGATTTCACCGCCATCGACATGAACGACGTTACTGCCGCGGATTTGGAAAAGTGGGAAGAGGCATTCAACCGCTTCTTCAGCCGGTACACCAAGGCCGAACTGCACCGCGAGGCGATCAAACGGGACATTATGCTCTACCCGGTGAATACCATCGCGGACCTGTTCAATGATGACCAGCTCCAGGCGCGGGATTTCTGGCAGACGGTGCCTCATCCCCACCTCGAGGCGGACATCGTCTTCCCCGGCGCGCCATTCAAATCAAACGTCACCGCCACCAGGATATCCGGGCCCGCACCAGGCGTCGGGGAACATAATGACGCCGTCTTCGGGGACCTCCTCGGCCTGGCCCCGGACAAGCTGGGAGAGCTGGCGGCGCAGGGGGTGATTTAGGGTGTCAGCGCAACAGGCCCTGACGGGCGTCAACGTGCTTGATTTCGGCTGGTCCATCGTGGGCCCGCTGGCGACGAAGTATTTCTCCGACCACGGGGCCACCGTGATCAAGGTGGAGTCCCGGAAGCGGATCGACATCGCCCGCACCTACGTGCCGATGAAGGACAACCGGCCCGGCATTGATCGCTGCGGCTGGTTTGACATGTACGCCACCGGGAAGTACAGCATCAGCCTGAACCTGGGCACCGCACGCGGCCTGGAACTGGCCGGAAAACTAGTGGCCTGGGCGGACGTGGTGCTGGAAAGCTTCGTCGCCGGGCAGATGGCCAAGTGGGGCCTGGACTACGCCGGTGCCAGCCGCATCAACCCGGCACTGGTGATGATCAGCCTCAGCGTCTTCGGGCAGGAAGGACCGATGGCGCGGCAATCCGGTTTCGGGCGCCAGTTGCAGGGCTACAGCGGCTTCACCAACCTCAAGGGCTGGCCGGGGCTGCCCCCGCCCGGCGGGGACTCCTACACGGATTTCATCGCACCCTGGTATGCCATCGTGGCCCTGCTCGCCGCGCTGGATTACCGCCGCCGTACCGGCCAGGGTCAGTACATTGACCTCTCCCAGCACGAAGCGGGCATCAATTTTCTGACGCCGGCGGTGCTGGACTACAGCGCCAACGGGCGGGTGGCCGCGGCTGACGGCAACCGGGACGCCTTCAACGCCCCGCATGGTGTCTACCGCTGTCAGGGCGAGGACCGCTGGTGCGCCGTGGCCGTCGAGGATGACGCCGCCTGGCGCGCGCTCTGCGGGGCCATCGGCAGTCCCGAAATGGCCCTCGAGGTGAAATACGCCACCGCCGCCGCGCGGAAGGCAAACGAGGACAAAATTGACGCCGTCATCGAGGCCTGGACCAGGGAGCGCTCCGCGGCAGAAGTGATGCTCTGCCTGCAAAAGGCCGGGGTGGCGGCCTATGCGGTGCCGGACGGGAAAACCCTTTTTAACGACGCACAATTGAAATTCCGGCGCCATTACCTGCCGCTGGACCATCCGGAAATTGGCGTCCACGCTTACGAACAACCCGGTTTCCGGCTCTCCAAAACACCGGCGGAAGTGAATCGTTCGCCGCTGTTTGCCGAGCACAATGAATATGTCTATACTGAATTACTGGGCATCACCGACGCCGAGTTCGTGCAACTGCTGGCGGATGGCGTGCTGGAATAAGTGACGCCGGTTTTCGGAGGATAGCGGGCATGGTAGAAGAATCTGGGAGCGCGCCGCCGCGGGCCGGTATCCGGGCGGACTTCTTCACGGACCTGGACCAGGTGCGGCTGCGTGGTTGCCGCTGCAACAACTGCGGGGCGGTGTTTATCGGCAGCCGACTGGCCTGTGAGAACTGCACTAGCATCGACATTACGGAGACCATCCTGGGCGACCGGGGCACCCTTTACAGCTACACCGTGGTGAGGCACCGCCCGCCGCTGGGCTACCGGGGGCCGGATGACCCCTACGTCCCCTTCGCCGAGGGTCTGGTGGAGCTGGCGGACGGCATCCGCGTATTCACCAAGCTCAGCGGGGTCGACATTGAGGCGGTGCAGATCGGTGAAACCTACCGGCTGGAGGTGAGGCCACTCTACACCGACGAGGCGGGTACCGAGGTCATGGAATTCGCTTTTCGCCGGGAACCGGGGGGCGCGCCGTGAGGGAAGTATGTATCGCCGGGGTGGGCATGCACCCGTTTGGCCGCTTTGACGACAAACCCTACTGGGCGCTGGGACAGCAGGCCGCGCTGATGGCGCTTGAGGACGCCCGCATGGAGTGGCGGGAAATACAGCAGGCATTCTCCTCGACGCTGCGGGTGCCGCTGGCCGCCGGGACGCGTATCTTGCTGCCGCTGGGACGCACCGCATTCCAATATCGGACGTGGCCGCCGGTTGCGCCTCCGGCGCCGTCAGCCTGCGGTAGGCGTTACAGTCGATACAATCGGGCCAGCTGGACAGCTGCCTCGTGATGGGGGCGGAAAAGGCCTCCCGCGGGTTCGCGCCGGGCGGCTATGACGATTGGCAGTACCTGGCCGGTATGAGCACCAACCCTAGCTACTGGGCGATCCAGGCGCGCCGTCACATGCACGAATACGGTACCACCGAAAGACAGATCGCCGGGGTGGCCTTCAAGAACCACGAGTACAGCGTCGATAATCCGGACGCGATGTACCGCAAGCACTTCAGTATGGAAGAAATCCTGACCTCGACGATGATTACCGATCCCATCCGCCTGCTGGAGATCTGCGCCACCAACGAGGGCGCCGCGGCGCTGGTGCTGACCACCCGGGAGACCGCGGAAAAGCACCGCGTGAAACCGGTGACACTGGCCGCGGTGGCCCATACCATCGCCTATTTTTCCTCGACGTTCGAACCGCCCTCGATCCAAATGAACTCACGGATCAACAACCCCAGCGCCACCGAGGTAGCGTCGAAACAGGTCTACGAGGCTACCGGCATCGGCCCGGCGGACATCGACGTGGCCGAGGTCTGGGACGTCACCGCCTTCAACGAGATCACGCTCTGCGAGGAGCTCGGTTTCTGCCCCCGCGGCGAAGG
>CAZPSW010000157.1:3606-4123 GCA_964589255.1 uncultured Dehalococcoidales bacterium | reverse complement strand
CGAAATAGGCCACCATCAGCAGCGCCACCAGGCCCAGGATGACGAAGGCGTCCCGGCTGCGGGCGTCAATGTAAGCAGGCGGGAAGAAGAGGCGCCGCGAGACCGCCAGTAAAACCGCCGCCAGCACCACCAGGGAGACGACGTCGAAGATGGAGCCGAGCACCCGATAAGCCCCGAACGGCAGGGAACTCAAACTGATGTAAGCCGGGAAGAGGCCGCTGAGGACGAATTCGGCATTGGCGATGAGCAGCACCAGGAAACCCCAGAAGAGCGCCACGTGGTTCAACCCGAAACGGCGCCCCGCCACCCGCCGTTGCAGGATGGCGTACTCGATCATGTTCCAGAGACGCAGGCGCACGTTGTCAAAACGTTCGTCGGGCCGCCCCACCTGGAGCAGGGCGAAGCGCCGGTCACAACTGCCGAGAAAGATAAATGCTGCGATGAAGAAAACGGCGGTGAACGGTATCAGGGTCTGGGACACCACAAATTTCCTCCCGTGGCGCCTTTAAACGGCGGC
>CAZPSW010000157.1:0-3596 GCA_964589255.1 uncultured Dehalococcoidales bacterium | reverse complement strand
ACGGCGGCCTTGATCTCCCTGATGCGTTTGGTAATCTCCGGCACCACCTGCAGCGTGTCCCCCACGATGCCGTAGGTGGCGACTTCGAATATGGGCGCCGTGCGGTCACGGTTGACGGCCACGATGACGTCCGCGTCCTGCATCCCCACCAGGTGCTGGATGGCGCCGCTAATGCCGCAGGCGAAGTATATCCTGGGGCGCACCGTCTTGCCGGTCTGCCCCACCTGGTGCTCGTAAGGCAGCCAGCCGGCCTCAACCACCGCGCGTGAGCAGCCGACCACGCCGCCGAGTTCGTCGGCGAGTTCCCGGAGCAGGCTGAAATTCTCCGCGCCGCACATACCGCGCCCGCCGGAGACAATAATCTCGGCGGCGGCCACGTCGACGCCGTGACCCTTCTCCCGGACCATTTCCAGCACCTTCACCAGGACGTCCTCTTCGGCCAGCGGCAGGCTTTCCCGCACCACCTCGCCGCGGCGGCCCTGAACCCGCGGCGGCATGGCCATGACGTGGGGCCGCACGGTGGACATCTGGGGGCGCGTCGCCTCCGTCATGATGGTGGCCATGATGTTGCCGCCGAAGGCGGGGCGCGTCTGCAAAAGATAACCGCGTTCGTCAATCGCCAGCCCGGTGCAATCCGCCGTCAGACCGGTGGCCAGCCGGGTGGCCACCGCGCCGCCGAGGTCCCGCCCCTGGCCGGTGGCCCCGATCAGGATGATTTCCGGGCGGTAACGCTCCGAAAGATATGAAACGGCGCGGTAATAAGGCTCGGTGCGGTAGTGGTGAAAGACGGGGTCGTCAATGATGTAGACGCGGGTCGCCCCATAAGCGAAGGCCTCATCACAGAGGTGGTCCACCCCGTCCCCGATGACCACCGCGCAAAGTTCGGAACCAACACGCTTAGCGAGGTCGGCAGCCACGCCGAGCAGTTCCCAGGAAACGTCAGCCGCCTCGCCCTCGGTCTGCTCCACGATCACCCAGACGCCCTTGTAGAGGGCCAGTTTGGCGGCCAACTCGGCCCCTTCGTCGGTCAGGGATTCGGTCTCCGGCGCGCCGCCCGAGGTCGCGGCTCTACGCCGCGCGATCTCATCGAGGACCTCTTGTTCCTCTGGCGTGAAGTACATCTCCAGCGCCGCCGAGGGACAGACCTTGACGCACTTGCGGCAGCCGGTACAGACCGCGGCGTCGATCACCGGCTCACCGGCGTCGGTCATCTCGATGGCGTCAAATTTGCAGCTGGCCTGGCAGCGCGCGCCGCAGGCGATGCACTTACCCTCGAGCAAGACGGCGATGCCCCGCGGTCGCTTGAGTTTTTTCTCCTCGGTCATCAGAGCAGGTCCTGCTCTTGCAACCGGCCCACCAGCAACGTGGCCGCACCGGCCGGGTCTGATTCGCCTTCGCCCAGAATTTCACCTTTTGTGCGCTCCGGGGAAAAAATCTTACGTACCTGCGTCGGTGAACCGTTGAGGCCGATCTGGGCCGTATCCAGCGCCATCACCTGGTTGTCCCAGAGAGTGACCGCGGCCCGGGCCGCGGCCAGCCGGCGTGGCACGGTGGGGTAGCGCGGGGTATTGATCTCCCGCGTCACCGCGATCATTACCGGGAGCGGCGCGGTCACGATTTCGCGGCGGCCCTCAAGCTTGCGCCGTACGCGCACGCTACGCGCGTCGATATCGATATCTTCGATCTCGTCAACCAGGGTCAGCTGCGGATAGCCGAGGCGCGTCGCGATACCCGGCCCCACCTGGGCGGTGTCCCCGTCGATGGTCTGCTTGCCGGTGATTATGAGGGCGATCTCTTCCCGCTGCGCCAGCCGGGCCACCGCCGCCGCCAGCACGCCGCTGGTGGCCAGCGTGTCGGCGCCGCCAAAGGCACGGTCGGAGAGGAGTACCGCTTCGTCCGCGCCGAGCGCCAGCCCCGCCTTCAGGGTGACTTCGGTATTCGGCGGACCCATGGAGATCACCGCCACCCGGAAGCCGTAACGGTCCTTCAGGCGCAGCGCTTCTTCCAGGGCATGGGCGTCGAAGGGATTCATGATAAAGGGCACGCCTTCACGCACCAGGGTGCCGGTATCCGGATCAACCTTCACCTGGGTGGTATCCGGCACCTGTTTCACGCACGCCACGATGAGCAATGGATTCTCCCTGTTGAACCGCCCGCCGGAAAATACTTCAGGAAAGCCCGGGCTGCGGCCATTTTAACAAATGCGCGCCGCCGGTGTAAAGCTAAACAGTGCCCGCCGGGGCGCGGTTTGAGGGCCGGCGGGCCAGGTGCTAGACTGTAACAGATGAAAATTCTTTTAATCAATGACGACGGCGTTGAGGCGCCGGGACTGCGCGTACTGGCGGAGGTGTTGAGCCAGGTGGCCACCGTGGTGGTGGTGGCCCCGGACCGGGAACAGAGCGCCATCGGCACCGCGGTCACGCTGCGGCGCGCGCTGCACCTGACGGCGGCCACCGCAGCGGCGCCGGGGGTGGTCACCTGGGCCGTCGACGGCACCCCGGGCGACGCCGTCATTCTGGGCCTGGGCAAGGTATTCCCAGAAGCGGACATGGTCATCGCCGGTATCAATTCGGGGCATAATATGGGGGACGACGTAATGATCTCCGGCACGGTGGCGGCGGCGATGCAGGGCTACCTGCGCGGCTACCCCGCCGGCGCGGTCTCGGTGGCCGAACCGAGGACATACCCCCAGGCGGCCGAGGTGGCCCTGGCGCTGGCCGAGATTATCGCTGCGGGGAAGATCCCGCCGCACGTTTTCCTCAACGTCAACGTGCCGGACCTGCCCCCCGACTTGATCCGCGAAGCCCAACTCACCAGCCTGGTCGGGGAATCCCACGTGGACACCGTCAGCGAGGTCGCGGCCGGTGAGCAGTTGCATTACCACCTGGTGCGGGGGCGCGCCCAAAACGGGCATTCCCCGGGCAGCGACATCATGGCGGTGGCGGCGGGTCACGTCTCCGTGACGCCGCTGCACCGGCTGCTTTTAAGGCGGCCCGGGCCGGACCTCAACGACGCGGATTTCGCTGCCCTGACGGCCATATTCCGGGGCTGAAAACAGGCACGGATTATCCTTGACACCATATTTCACCTGTGCTATATTACAAAGACGATGAGGTGCAAAATAAGATAGCGGCAATATGGCGGTCAACGCCAGGCAACGGCTTGGCACTTTACGCCAGGCCGTTTTTTTGTGCCTTCCGAACCTTAACAATTGAATTCCAAGGTCTAATGTCAAATCTGAAGCAGGTTAAGCATTAAGGGCACACGGTGGATGCCTTGGCATCAAGAGCCGACGAAGGACGCGGTAAGGCTGCGATATGCCCCGGTTAGCTGTCCAACAAGCTGAGCCGGGGATTTCCGAATGAGGCAACTCGCCCGGGCAAAACCCGGGAACCGCCAGCTGAACACATAGGCTGGATGGAGGTAAGCGGGGGAAGTGAAACATCTCAGTACCCCGAGGAAAAGAAATTATTCCCTGAGTAGTGGCGAACGAAAGGGGAGGAGCCTAAACTCTATAAGCTAAGTGGTTCTAGGGCCTAAGCATATAGAGGGTTGTAAGGCAGGTAGGACCGAGTCTAGAGTAGGTCAAGGAGTTA
>CAZPSW010000156.1:0-4180 GCA_964589255.1 uncultured Dehalococcoidales bacterium | reverse complement strand
GTAAAACAGAAACTAGAGGCAGGCTAAATTGCAGACTTTCCTTAACATAGGACAAATGGTGATCGCGGTGGCCATCATCGGGGCGGTGCTGATGCAGGTGCGCGGCGGTGGTCTCGGCGGCATTTTCGGGCAGGCTGATTCCGTCTACCGCACACAGCGCGGCGTGGAGAAGACACTCTTCCAGATGACGATCACGCTGGGCTGCATCTTCGTCATCGTGGCCATCGTTTCACTCCGGTTCTTCTAAAGATCAAAAGTGCGCCGTGACGTGAGGCCCAGGGGAGGCAGGTACGATGACCATCACCGGTAACTTCAAAGGATATTTTCTGGAGACCCGTCCCCAGTTCCTGATTCTATCAATCGTGCTGGCCTTCCTTGGGGCCGCGCTGGCCTGGAACCAGGGCGGCGCTTTCGCCTGGGGCCACGCCCTGCTGGCCGGTCTGGGGATACTGCTGCTGCATATCAGCTGCCACGGGCTGAATGATTATTTTGACTGGCGCAGCGGCGTTGACCAGCTGACGCAGCGCACCCCTTTCAGCGGTGGCAGCGGCGTCATTCAGGGTAAGTTACTGACCCCGCGCCAGGTGCTCTGGTTCGGCATCGGGGCCTTCGCCCTGGCAGTGCCCATCGGCATCTACTTCCTCACTATTTACGGGCTGGCGCTAGTGCCGATACTGGCGGTGGCCGCGGTCACGGTGGTGCTCTACACACCGCTGATCCTGCGCCTGCCCTGGCCCGAATGGGCGCCGGGGCTGGGGCTCGGGCTCGTACCCGTGCTCGGAGTCTACTTCGTCATCACCGGCAGCTACAGCTGGCATGCACTGGTGGCCGCGGTGCCGCTGGTGCATAACCTGCTCTTGATCAACGAATTTCCAGACATTGAGGCGGACCGCGCGGCCGGCCGCCGCACTTCACCGATCGCGTGGGGACGGCGCCCCGCGGCGCTGCTTTTCAGCGGTTTCACGGTGCTGGTCTACCTCTGGCTGCTCGGAGCCGCCATCGCCGGGGCGATGCCCTGGTTCGTGCTGCTCGGCTGGCTGACACTACCGCTCGGCGTCAAGGCAATACGCGGCGCCCTCGCCAGCGAGGACCTGGGACGGCTGTTACCGGGCATGGCGGCCAACGTCATGGTGGTGCTGGGGACGCAGTTGCTGATCGGCCTGGGTTACGTCATCAACCGCCTGGTGGGCTAGTGCCGGCCTAAATCTGGTGCTCTATGCAGTATTCACGCAGCCCGTTGAGGGAGGCGAAGAACTCCTTCATCATGCAGCTGACGGCGTACATTCCCTGGCGTGTTACCGTAATCTGATCGTCTCCAGTGACCAGCCCGAAGGTCCTGAAGAAGGCCAGTTCCGGCCCCAGTAACCGGTTCGCGTCACCCCCGAAGCGCGCCGCGAAGCGGGCCGGGTCAAGGTGCATCCCGAAGAGCTTGGTCAGCATGTAGTAGCGCCGCGCTTCACGCTCCGTGAGGCGGTTCCAGCGTACCACCGGCAATTCCCCGCCGGAAATCATGGCGTCATAGCGGTCCAGGGAGAAGCTGTTGACGTAGATGTGCCCCTGCATGAAGCTCACCGAACCGGCGCCGACGCCAACGTAGTCGTCGTAGTCAATGATGTACTCGTCGATCTGGCGGTCCCCGCGGGAGAAGCACCATGCCGTTGACGCCTGGTAGCCCGCGTCATAGACCTCGTTCAGGATGATGTCGTAGAACTCCAGTTCACGGGAGGTGTCAATGCTGCGGAAGCGCCGTTCCAGGGCATTCATCTTGTGGGGGCTGGGCATCAGCGGGTAGAAGGTCACCTGGTCTACGTCGAGTTCCTTGAAGGTGGCCACGTCACGGCGGAAGTTTTCCGGTGTCTGGGATGGAAAGTTGAAGATCAGGTCCAGGTTCAGCGTCTCGAATTCACCCTGGGCCAGCCGCAATTTTTCACAGGATTCGGGGCCACTCATGCTGGCGCGCCCGGTGGCTTTCAGCACCGCCGCGTCGAAGCTCTGCACGCCGATGGAAAGACGGCTAACGTCGATCTCTTTCAGGCGTTTCACGCTCTCCGCGTTGATCTCACGCGGCGTTGATTCCAGCGAAAGCTGGCGTATCTTGAAGTTGTGCCGCAGGAAGCCCACGAAGTCGACCAGTTCGTCCATCATCACCGTCGGCGTGCCACCGCCGAAGTAGACGTCCGCGAAATCAAAACCACGCTCTTTATACATCAGTACTTCGCGTTTCAGGGCGGCGAAATAGCGTTTTGCCTGGGCCTCGTCCAGCGGATAGCGGTTGAAGCAGCACCAGGGGCAGAGGGTGCGGCAGAAGGGGATGTGGACATAGAGGGAAACGGCGTCCCGTCCCAGCCCGCCGGCGGGCAGCACCGCGCCGGCTTCAAAGCCCTCGCGGAGCACCTGGAACTGGCGTCCCCCGCGCCGCGTGACGTAACCGGCGAAGCCGCCGAGGTTCTTGGTCAGCCAGTGTGAAGTCATCAGCGCCGGCGCTTCCAGACCGGCCCCTGGGGGGTGTCTTCAATGATAACGTGGAGCGCCGTCAGTCGGTCCCGTATTTCGTCGGCGCGGGCAAAATCTTTGTTGCGGCGGCATTCCTGCCGCGCCGCCACCAGGGCGTCGATCTCGCTGTCACTGTCTTCGGCATCGGCCAGTTTCAGCCCGAAAACGTCGCTCCCCAGCGTGCGCAGGGTTTGCTGCGCCGCGGTCACTTCGGCGCCACCGTCTGCCGCCTGGTTCAGGGCGCGTGCCAGGTCAAACAGCACACCGAGCGCCTGGGCGGAATTGAAATCATCGTCCATCGCGGTGGTGAAGCGGTCGACGTAGGGCCCGGCGTCGATGGTGGCCGCGTTGTCACCACCACCCCGGCCCGCGGCCCGCGTCAGGCGTTCCGCGCCGCGAGCGGCGGCGGCCACGTTCTCGTCGGACCAGAGCAGGGGGCTGCGATAGTGACTGGACAGTACCAGCACCCGCAGCGCGTCGGCGCTGACCCGGGTCAGCGCTTCTTTGATCGTCACCAGGTTGCCGGTGGACTTGCTCATCTTCTCTGCGCCCAGTTGCAGCAGGCCGTTATGCAGCCAGTACTTCACGAACGGTTTCTTACCGGTGAAACTCTCTGATTGGGCGATCTCGTTTTCGTGATGCGGGAAGATCAGGTCCGCGCCGCCGCCGTGGATGTCAATCTGCTCCCCGAGGTATTTCAGTGACATCGTGCTGCATTCAACGTGCCAGCCGGGGCGGCCCTCGCCCCAGGGGCTCTGCCAGTACGGTTCGCCCGGCTTGGATGCCTTCCAGAGCACGAAATCGAGCGGGTCCTCTTTCTCTTCCCCTGCCTCGACGCGCGCCCCCGCCAGCATGTCATCCAGGTTGCGGTGGGAGAGTTTGCCGTAATCGCTGAGGCGTCGCAGCCGGAAATAGACGGAACCGGCGGCCTCGTAGGCGTAGCCCCCGGCCTCCAGGCCCTGGATCAACTCGATCATGCCGGGAACTTCCTCGGTGGCGCGCGGATAGACATCGGCGGGCGTCACGCCGAGGTTGGCCATGTCCTCCAGGAAGCTCTCGATGAATTTCCCGGCCAGGTTCGCGGCCTCGATGCCTAGGCGGCCCGCGCGGTCGATGATCTTGTCGTCAATATCGGTGAAGTTCTGCACGTACTTCACTTTATAGCCAGCGTAGCGCAGGTAACGGCGGATCACGTCGAAGACGATGTAGCTCATGGCGTGGCCCACGTGGGCGTCACTGTAGGGGGTGACGCCGCAGACGTACATCTTGACGGTGTCCCCGGCGGGCAGGAATTCCTCTTTGGTGCCGCTCATGGTATTATTGATGCGCATCTTTCGTCCGCTTTGATTGTTTGTCCAGCCGGTCCAGGCGTTCTTCGATCTGGTCCAGCCTTTCGCCGATGGGATCCGGCAGGTGCTCCACGGTATCGGCGTCGGGGTTGCGCATCGCGACGACGCGTCCCGGCACGCCGATTACGGTGGCGTGCGAAGGCACCGAATTGATCACCACCGAACCGGCGCCGATCTTGGAACCGTCCCCGACGGTGATGTCACCGATCACCATCGCCCCGACGCCGACCACTACGTTGCGTCCCAGCGTGGGGTGGCGTTTCTTCTTCAGCAGGCTGGCGCCGCCCAGGGTGACGCCCTGGTAGATCAGGGTGTTTTCACCCACGATGGCGGTCTCC
>CAZPSW010000155.1:0-4185 GCA_964589255.1 uncultured Dehalococcoidales bacterium | reverse complement strand
GGGGTGCGCATCATCGATAACGGCGTCTGGATCGCCGGTACCGGCGCCGGCGCGCTGCTCGGAGACCTCGGCGCCGAGGTGATCAAGATCGAGGACCCGGCGCACGGGGACAGCTACCGCGGCATGACGACGCAGTACGGGGACAAGATGTCGGTCAAAGGGCGCCACATCGGTTTTGAGACCGCGAACCTGAATAAAAAGAGCGTCACCCTGGACTTGACCAAAGAGCAGGGCCGGGAGATCCTGTACCGGCTCGTCGCCAAATCCGACGTCTACCACGTCAACTACCCGGAAAAGACGGTCGCCAAGCTCGGCGTGGACTATCAGACCCTGAAACAATACAACCCGTTGCTGATCTACGGCCGCACCACTATTTACGGCTCTCGGGGGCCTTTACGTGACCGCCGCGGCTACGATACGCTGGCCCAGGCCCGGTCCGGCGCGATGTGGGCTATGGGAGACCAGGACTTCGACGAACCGGTGGCCATCACCGGCAGCGTGTTCGACCAGAACGCGGCCACCCTGATGGCCTTCGGCATCGTCGCCGCGCTGCTGGGGCGGGAACGCCACGGGATCGGCCAGGAAGTGCACGTTTCACTGCTCGGGGGCGCGCTGCACCTGCAAAGACAGCACGTCAACATGGCGCTCTGGCGCGGGCGTCCCCACCGGCGCTATACGCGGAAGAAGTCGGCCAACCCGATGTCCAACAACTATAAGTGCGCCGACGGCGCCTGGATCATGCTCGCGGAGCCGATGTCGGACCGGTTCTGGCCGGAATTCTGTGACGTCATGGGCATCAGCCACCTGGAGCACGACCCGCGTTTCAGTATTCACCTGGGCGGCCGCAGCAAGAACAACGTGGCTCTGATCCGGATACTGGATCAGGCCTTCGCGCAGAAAAACCGGGACGCCTGGATCGAGTTATTTGAGCAGAAAAAGGTCGGTTTCGGCTACACGCCGGTCTACGATCTGTCCGAGGCGGTGCAAGACCCGCAGGCGCTGGCCAACGATTACATCAGGGATTACGACCACCCGGTACTGGGAGATATCAAAATGGCCGGCTTTCCCGTCTGGTTCACGGAGACACCGGCACGGACGCGGCGCGAGGCGCCGGAGACCGGCCAACACACCGAAGAAGTGCTGATGGATATTCTGGGCTACGACTGGGACGGCCTCGCCAAACTCAGGGACGACGGCGTGATATGAGTCCCGGCTCGCGGGCAGACACTATTAAATCAGGATAGAATTCTGTGAAGGAGAACACCTGGCGATGACAGAACAATCCGTACTCTATGAAGAACGTGGACGCGTTGCGATCATTACGCTGAACCGCCCGGAGAGCCTGAACGCCATCAACCTGGAGATGCGGCAGGGCATCCGGGACGCCTGGCTGCGGTTCAAGGAGTCAGACGACCAGTGGGTCGCCATCCTCACCGGCGCCGGTACGAAGTCCTTTTGCGCCGGGATGGATCTGAAACAAAGAAGCCAGTTGGACCCCAGCAGCGGCTCCATCGAGAAGATCAGGGAGAAACAGGGGCCTTTCCTGCCGCGTGACCTCGGCATCTTCAAGCCGACCATCGCCGCGGTCAATGGCTTCGCCCTGGCGGGTGGCTTCGCGCTGGTGCAGAACTGCGACCTCTGCGTGGCCGCGGAGACCGCGGAGTTCGCCATCACCGAACCCAGGTGGAACCTGCCCGCGTCCTGGGCGGCTGACCTGACGCGCCAGGTCGGCCTGCGGAACGCGCTGGAAATGACGCTGCTGCCGCGCCGCGTTCCCGCGCAGAGGGCCCGCGAGATGGGATTTGTCAATTGGGTGGTACCGCAGGAACAGCTCATGGACAAGGCGCTCGAGGTGGCCAACCTGATCCTGGAGAACGCTCCGGCGGCGGTGAGGGCCTTCGTCGAGATGTTCCACCGCACCTACGGCATGAGTCACGATGACGCGGTGACGCTGGGGGACCACATCCAGAAGCACCTGCGCAGCATGGAGGACACCGTTGAGGGGCCCCGGGCCTTCGCCGAAAAACGCAAACCCAATTTCCAGAACAAATGAACCTGCCGCACGAGGTGTGAATTGACCGTAAAAGACAAGTACGCCATCGCGGGCCTGGGCGTCACCGCGCAGGGTAAGGTGCCGGGCATCAGCGCGCGTAAATTCCAGGCCGAAGCGGTACGGCTGGCGCTGCATGACGCCGGACTGACGCGCGATGAAAGCTACGGCTACATCTACGAAAACTACCGCACTGCCCCGATCGAGGACGCGCCGCCCCGGATGCTGGGCCTGCCGGTCAATTTTTACTGGATGATGGACTCCGGCGGGGTGACCTGCCTGGCGGGGCTCTCCGCCGCTATCGGCGCGCTGGAAATGGGGCTGGCGGACTACGTGGTGGTGGTCTACGGCAGCAATGCGGCGTCGGTGGCGTCCTCCCCGGCAAAGGGGGCGCGGCCCTTCGCCGGCGTCTACCCGAACATGGCCTCGGCCTACGGCCAGGCCGGGCCGATCATGGGTTACGCACTGATGGCACGGGCGCATATGGAGCGCTACGGCACCACCAGCCGCCAGCTGGGTGCCATCAGCGTCGCGGAGCGTGAGTGGGCGGTAATGAACCCGGAAGCCCTCTTCTACGGCAAGCCGATCACCCTTGAAGACCACCAAAACTCCAGGCTGGTGGTGGACCCACTGCGCCTGCTGGACTGCAGCCCCATCACCGACGGCGGCGCCGCCTTCGTGGTCACCACCGCGGCACGCGCCAGGGACCTCAGGCGCCCGCCGGTCTATATTAAAGGCATGGGCATGGGTTCTCAGCTGAACATGATCGCCCGCGGCCACACCAAAGACACCTTCCTGGGCCTGGACTGCAAAACGGCCCGGGATCAGGCCTTCGGCACCGCCGGCGTCACGCTCGGGGACATCGACGTCTTCCAGATCTACGATGCCTTCACCATCCTGACGCTCCTCCAACTGGAGGACTACGGATTCTGCGAAAAGGGCGAGGGTGGGCCATTCGTGGCATCCGGAGATGTCATCGGGCCGGGCACCAAGCTGCCGGTCAACACCAGCGGCGGACAGATGGGCTGGGGGTACATGGAAGGCTTCACACCGATGATCGAGGGCATCCGGCAGATCAGGGGCGAGGGCGGCGCGGGACAGGTAAAAGACGCCGCGCTCTGCCTGGTGACCGGCTCCGGCGCCTACGCCCACGTAAGTCACGGCCCGGGGCACGCTCGGGTTTTGTCCCAGAGCTGTGCCGTGCTCGGAAAGTAATGGACGGGGGAGAATGATGGACAAACCGGATAAACCGCTGCCCGCGGTGGATGACGACATCCTGCCCTTCTGGGAAGGCACGCAGCGGCATCAGCTGCTCTTGCACCGCTGCAATCATTGCGGTGCCACTTATTTCGCCGCCAGTTATTGCACCGGCTGCGACGTGGGCTTCAACTCCCCGTGGGCGGACAACATGGCCTGGGCTGAGGCCGCTGGTCGGGGAAAAGTATTTTCCTTCGATGTGATTCACCGCCTCTATAATGAGGCCTTCAAGGACGACTTGCCGTACAACCTGGCGGTGATCGAGCTGGACGAGGGGCCGCTGATGGTGGGTAATATCGTCGGCTGCGCCAACCAGGATATCAGCTTCGGGATGCCGGTCGAGGTGGTCTTTGACGACATCACGCCCGAGGTCACGCTGCCCCGGTGGCGGCCGGTTCCAAAAGACGGCAAAGAAACGCGATAGGGAGGACTTCCGGATGAACGTACTCTTGACCAGAGAAGGTAATATCGCGGTGGTGACCCTGAACCGCCCCGAGAGCCTGAATGCCCTGAACCAGGAGCTTGAGGACGAGTTGCTGGCGGCGCTCGAAGAAGTCGCCATCGATCGCGAGGTGAGGTGCGTCGTGCTCACCGGCGCCGGCCGAGGCTTTTGCAGCGGCGCCGACATGAAGAACCGCAAGGGTAACCAGGCGGACCTGACGCCCGCCCTGCGCTACCTGGAAAACCGCAAATTACCGGTGCCCTTCAAGGTGATACCACTGCTGCGCCGCATGCACAAACCGGTCATCGCGGCGGTCAACGGCGTCGCCGCCGGGGCCGGATTCTCGATGGTGCTGGCCTGTGACTTCCGGATCGCATCTGACACTGCCCGTTTCACCTCCGTCTACATCAAGCGGGGCCTGGTACCGGACGCGGGG
>CAZPSW010000154.1:3550-4216 GCA_964589255.1 uncultured Dehalococcoidales bacterium | reverse complement strand
AGAATAACCAGGCAGTCCTTTTTATGGTGATCAACAAAGGGCGTTTGATGACCATCCATATCAAGGCGGCGCCGGGGGCAGGTGAGGGAAGCGGGCTGTTTTTTTACGGTGTGGGGCGCCAGCGAATGTATTTCATCGGGAAAGACGCCGGTAGGCGCAGGTGGTTCTCAGTTCACAGTTAGCGCAGGGTGACAGAATCCGGTTCCTTGCGTCGGTGACGCCGATGATGCCCGAAATGGATTTAAGCGGCGTCATCACTTTTGAGTCACTGAGGGTGATCGTCATCTCATCGCAGGCGAGAAGACTGAATATGGTGTCCTGCTCCTCTAGTGACCAGTCACAATAACCGGGGCTGTAACGCAGGGTAGTCTTTTTATGATCGTCCCGCACCAATTTGCTGATGTCCCGGCTCAGTTGGTTCGCCAGTTCTTCCGCCGCCGTCGAGCCACAGGCATCCATGACAAAGGCCTGGAACGTGTCCCCGGATGCGGTGTAGCTCCCGATCTGCCGTTCCAAACGCGGCCCGATCGTCACCGCGAAGACCACCACGCTGTGGCACTCGGAGAGCGCGTAGCTGATCTTTTCGCTGCGCAGTACCCAGGCGCCTTCCAGCGTCACGGTTTGCGGCGAGATGACCCGTGTTGCAACGAAGCGGTAGAAGGAGGA
>CAZPSW010000154.1:0-3540 GCA_964589255.1 uncultured Dehalococcoidales bacterium | reverse complement strand
GTCCCGGCTTCCCGGACGATACGCTCGATGCGGCGCCGGGTTTCGGGTTTCGGAGCAGCGCCCCTGTATCCGAGGCGCGCCATCACGCCGCGCAGCGGTAATTTGGTCCGCGCCGGCAGGGTTGATACGATCACCATAATCTAACATTCACCTTCACTTTCCGGCGTTGCATAATGCGTCCTAGCCGCCGGAGATATCACTCTCACCCCGACGCCCGGGCCACCGCACGCACCGCGTCGATGATCTTGACGTAGCCCGTGCAACGGCAGAGATTACCGCTGAGCATCGCCCTGATCTCGCCGTCAGTGGGTCGCGGGTTTTCACCGAGCAAGGCCACCGAGACCATGATCATGCCAAGGCCAGGCGTCAAGCTTCCATTAGTCCGGTTTTTGCCGCTCCCTGTAACCCCGGATGTAACGGCGCGCCCCACGGTCCCGGTTCAACAGCACGTCGGCTGCCAGGACAATCGGTCGCACCTTCGCGGCGTCGACGATGGGGCATGTTACTCCGGCGGTAATCGCCATCGTCAGAAATGCCTGGTTCAACAGACCGCGGTCCGGCATCCCGAAGGATATGTTGGAGGTGCCTAGGGTCTGGTTTGCGCCGGTGCTCTCCCGGATACCCCGGATCGTCTGCAGCGCTACCAGGCCGCTGTCGGGCACGGCGCCCACTGTCATCGCCAGGCTGTCGAACACGATGTCGTTGGCGGGAATCCCCAACTCTGCCGCCTGAGCGACGATCTTGCGCGCGACCTCGATGCGCGCCGTGGCGCCAGCCGGAACACCTTCGTCGTCCTGCACGAGGGCGATCACCGCCGCGCCGTATTCTTTTACCAGCGGCAGCACCGTGGCCAGGGAGTGTGCCTCGCCGCTAACCGAATTGATCAACGGCTTGCCCCGGCAGACATCCAGCGCTGCCTTCAGGGCCTCCGGATTGTGAGTGTCGATGCAGACCGGGACATCCACTGCCTGCGTCACGATCTCAATGGCGCGCGGCAACACCGCCGCTTCGTCGACACCGGTGACACTGACATTCACGTCGATCACATCCGCGCCGGCCATCACCTGCGCCAACGCCTCTTCGCGGACCAGGTCCAGGTTCCCGGAACTGATGGCGGCGGACATCTTCTTCTTGCCCGCCGGGTTAATACGCTCCCCGATGAGAACGGTGGGATGTTCGTACCCGATGACGATCTCTTTGGTGGCACTGGCTAACCTAGTTTCCATCTGATTCTCTCGCGATCATATCTACCTGTCTGACCATCCGGTGACCTGGCGCCTAGGTCCCGCTATTCATGACGTAGAAGGGGGTCAGTGCCGGCATTTCCCAGTCCGCATACCACTGGTGGTAGTAAGGCTTCACGGACTGGAGCCGGGCGGCGAACTGCTTTTGCTCCTCGCTGATGCCCTTCGCCGCCGCCTTCGAGGCCTCTTTGTAGAGTTGCGCCACGTCAATGTTCAGGAACTGCCGGTCCTCCATCACCACCTCGCCGCCGACGATGGCGGTATTCACGTCCGTACCGCGGGCGCGGTGGATGAAAATCTCCGCGATGTTCAGGTCCGGGGACATCCAGGGGTTCTCCATGATCTGTTCCAGGTCCACCAGGATGGCGTCCGCTTTCATGCCCGGTTTCAGGGCGCCGATCTCGTCGGGGAAGCCGGAGACACGGGCGGCGTTGATGGTACCGATCTTCAGCGTGTCAAAGGCGGTCAGCGGCGGCGTGTCCGCCAGGCCGAAGCCGGAGACGCGGTGCAGGAAATGGATCATGCGCAGTTCCATGATGGCGTCGTCGTCGTCATTGATGCCCTTATCGTCGATGCCGAGCGCCACGTTGACCCCGGCGCGCAGCATTTCATAGACCGGGGAGATGCCGTTGCGCACCGCCAGATTACAGCTCGGGTGGTTGGTGGTGCTGGCCCCCTTCGCCGCCAGCAATGCGATGTCCTGCTGGTTCACGAAAACGGCGTGACCCAGCACCAGGTTACCGTCCACCAGACCCAGGTCATCAAGGTGTCCCAGCAGCGACTTGCCGTATTTCTTCAGACCGTAGGCCTTCTGGTAGGGCGTTTGCAGGGTGTGGATGTGGATAGGCAATTTGCCGTGGGCGTCGGCGCTGGCCTTGACACGGCGCAGAAAATCGTCGGTTGAACCCTGAACCCAGCTGGGACCGTGGATGATGCGGGACTCCTCGCCGTGGTGGTTGGCGTAGAGGCCGTCGAAGATTTCAAAGTACTCGTCAACCACCGCCTCTTTGTCGTATTCCACCATAGGGCGGCAAAATTCCTGCAGGTCCGGGGGCAGCGTCTTCAGGAATTCCGTGTCATCCAGCGCCAGCGTGTTTTCATTGCGCACCCCCGGCGAATAGGCGAAGCGGATGCCCACCGCCCGGTAGCCCTTGATCGTCTGCTCCGCTCGCCGCCCCATCTGCGGGGCCTCGCCGAAGTTGTTGTGGTGGATGGTGGTACAGCCGCCGCGCAGGTGGCGCACGGCGCATAGCTGGGCATTGATCTCCGGGTCAATGTCAATCAGGCTGGCCCAGTCAATGAGGGCGTTCTCCAGGTAGTCATAGGTCATGCCGCGCTGGATGCAGGTCAGGCCCCAGCCATGGCTGTGGCCGTCGATCAGGCCCGGCATCAGGAGTTGCCTGCCGTTACCCACCACCTTTGCGTCGGGGTACTTCTTCTTCATGGCCCGGTAGCCACCCACGGCGGTCACCTTGCCCCCGGAAAAGCAGGCCGCGCCGTTGCTGATGATGCCGTCTTCACCGGCGGCGGCATCGGTGATAACATACTTGCCACGCGCTAAAATATCCATTTGTCTGCCTCACCACGGTTTGATTTTATATGCCGTCATCTGAATCACCGGCGTGCGCCGTGCGGCGCGCCCCCCTATGACGGCGGTTGCAGCGGGTAATCCTGTAGCGGTACCGGTTCGTAACGATGGCTGACCTCGCCGTCCCGGTCCTGGATGACGATCCATTTCAGCCAGTTCTTGTCGTTCCGCTGCGGGAAATCGTCACGCTGGTGGTTGCCGCGTGATTCGGTGCGTAGTGACGCCGCCAGCAGGTTCAGGCCAACCACGCTGGCCATGCTCTCCGTCTGGTGGTATTTGGCCAGTTGGTGGTGGTCCGCGGCGCCAACCTGGGGCAGCATTTCTTCGGCTTGGCGGATCAAATCCAGCGCCTCCGCCAGCCGTGAAGCCTCCCGGAACAGCGTGTACTTCGCGGGGATGGTGACATCCTGGACGCGGTAGAGCACGTCGTCACAACTCTGGCTGCCTTGACGCCCCAGCGGCGCCAGCATGCGCCCCAGCGCCCGGTTGACCGTCTCCGCGTCAGTGGTCACGGCGGGATTCGCCCGCGCGTAGGCGGCGCTGCTACGGCCGCCGATGTTGCCGCTGACCATGGCGAAGGGGATGCAGTGCCCTGAATTGGTGCCGGAGCCGCGCGCGCCAATCCACCCGGAGCCGTTCTGGCAGGCGTCGCCGACGGCATATAGTCCCTCGATGGTGGTCTCACAGTCCAGCCTGACGCGTATCGGC
>CAZPSW010000153.1:0-4226 GCA_964589255.1 uncultured Dehalococcoidales bacterium | reverse complement strand
GTATCCGGCATCGGGCGGCGTTACCCAGCTGCCATCATGCAATCCATTCCACAACAACTCTATGCCGCCACTTCGATTTTCTCGATTCCCATAGACTGCGAATCCATAGACTTCAATGCTCTGACCATCAATCGTAAATGCAGCGTATCCGTCAACCACCACCAGAGCATTGTCAGCAACCCGGTAGGATGATGTTAGATTTGAAGTGAAAACCAGGCCTGAATTCTTGTTATCAACTGATTGAATGGTGTATTTGCCGAAATGATTTCCATCTGAAATTATGACCTCCTGGTGTTCTTGAAAGCTCGTTACGTCCTCCAGCATCACTGTTGCTTGCTCCGAATCAGCATCCAAGACCAGGCTGGATTTTGGTGTCGCCGCCAGAAGCAACTCGGTGGTTGGCCCTGCCCCACGGAGCACTGAATCATTGGCATCCAAATGGAAAGCCTTAGCGATAATGGAAAATGCCTTCTGACAACTCGACGGTTCCCCCGCCAGAGGTTAGGGAATCAATTGCTGCCTGGATTTCCACCTGGTCATCAGTGCCATCACAAAGGTAATCTGCATTGGCCTGGATCGAAGCGGGACTATTGTACGCCGCGACTTTTATGACGTGTTCACTATTAACATTGAGCGGCTCCGCCACCGGTACCGGAGTGGGAATTGGTACTGAGTCAGAAATGGCCACCGGTTCAGGTGCCAAAGTGGTTGTGCTGCTACATCCAATCAGAATAATCGGCAACACTGAGGCGAAGGCAATGACATTCAACCAAAACATAGAGAGAATATGCCGCTGATGAATTCACAGCGGGATTGCCAGGGGTCCTCCCGCTCACCGCCGTGCTCTATCGCCTCCAGCGCGAATGCAATCCGGAATTCGCCGGCCTGGCGTACCTTGGTTTTCAGTACCCCCGGGGACAATTCGTGATTGCTCAAGATACTCACGTTCTTCGCCCCAATCAGTTTCTGGGAGCGTCCGTGACGCCCGTCCTGGCGAGGTAAGACCTGAGGGCGGCCTCGGACAACACGCAGTCCGCCGAAGAAAGCGCGCCACTGAGCGGTGGGCCCAGCTGCGCCGCGCCGCGTTGCGCGGGCAGCACCGGGCTGATGACGAAGTATTTCCCCCGCTTCACGGTGCGTGGTGCCTCTTCGTCGGAGATGAGGCACTCGTGACGGGTGTCTCCGGGTCTCCCGCCGATCACTTTTATTGGAACGTCCGCGCTACCGATCATCACCGCGGTTAGGTCACCGAGTTTGAACGAGGATGATGCGGCAACGTATATCTCACCGGCCCGCGCGCTCTCGATGGCGTCAAAGATGAGGTCGATCGATTCATCCATGGTGATCATAAAACGCGTCATTTCGGCATCGGTCACGGTGACCGGGCCGCCGGCCGCGATCTGGTCCCTGAAGAGCGGTATCACCGAGCCGCGTGAGTTGGCCACGTTGCCGTAACGCACGCAGATGAAGCGCGTACCCGGCACCTGCCGGTTGGCCTCCACGGTGAGACGTTCTTCGAGCGCTTTGCACATGCCATAGGTGTTCACCGGCAGGCACGCCTTGTCGGTGGAGACCGAGAGCACCGTGTCAACGTGGTGACTAACCTCGATCAGGGCGCGGATGATGTTCTGTGTGCCCAGCACGTTGGTCTTAATCGACTCATACGGGAAATACTCCCCGATGGGCACCTGTTTCAGCGCCGCGGCGTGGATGATGATATCAGATTCCTTGACGGCGCGCACCACCGTTTCATAGTCCCGTACGTCCCCGATGCGAAACTCCAGGGTGGTGTCGGCATCGTAGAAGACGGCGTCGGTGGCCACCCGGAGCTGGCGCCACTCCAGCTCCATGGCGTACTGCTTGTCCTCGTCGCGGGAGAAGATGATCAGCGCCTCGGGTTTTCCCAGCCGACCGCTCATGATGCGCTGCACCAGGCTGCGCCCCAGGGAGCCGGTGCCGCCGGTGATGAGCACGCGCTTGTCCTGGAACAGCATATCCGTGTTCCCCATCAGGCCGTCACCGATTCCAGGACCTTGAGGGCGGTCACCAGTACGAAGACGAAAAACAGCACGATGCCGTATATCTGTAGCGGTTGCCGCGCACTGGGACGTAGCCGGGTGAATACAAGGGTCACGATCAAATACACCAGAATGTTGCTGATGATGTAAATGTCGATGTCGCCAACCCCGGCTGACATCAGGACCAGGTTCAAAAGACACTCCAGTACGGCCAGGAAGATCAGGTAACGGGTGAAAACTCTCAAGCCAGCACCTGGATTGTGATCCGTTGGTTTCCACCTTGATGTTTCTCCGCCTGGACCATCACCGGGGCCCCCAGCGATTCACTGGCGATGGAGGCTATGATGGCCGCAATGGGACTGCCAAGACAGCGCTGGTAGGCGGTGTCTTCTTCCCGGAACTGGGGATGCACCACCATCACCTGGATTAACGGTAATTCCACGCTCACGGAGACGTTATCGGCGATGTCCAGATACCCGCAGATGACGCTGGTGACGGCGGCTTCGATGTCGTTCACCGGCATCCCTGACACGTCCCCCCAACTGGCGAATACAGTTCCGCCCGGCGCCGCTACGGAAAGGGCCAGGTTCTCCGCCTTCTCCCCGTATTGCACGATCAGGCGTTTCGGTATTACCCGCGTCAGTTCGCTGGCGTGCGCGATGGGTTTTAGCGGAATCAAGGCCTGGGAGTCCCCGCTACGCATCGATGACGGCAAATAAAGAGCCTTAGCGCGCAACCCCAGTTCCTCGATCAGCGCGGAAACGTTGATCTGACCCGAATTCAGCATTATCTGGCAGATTTCCGGGGAGAGGTTGGCCCGTGCGTATGAGAGCCCGATACTGGCGGCGCCGATGATGAGCATTGAAAAGACGATGCCCGCCAGTGGGGTTGACTCCAGCAGGATTAAGAACAAGGGGGCCAATCCGGCACCGGCCAGGCAGAGTACCCACCCCAGGATCAGGTAGGGGCGGTTCGGGTTCCGCGGTGGACGTAATCTGGCCTTGGTGAACCGGTACCACCCCGGAAGTTGCTCCAAATTCATGATGCGGTTAATTTCGAATCGGCGCAATGATTTTCACCCAAACATTAATCTCCCCTGAATTAACCATCATTTGGGACACATCCGTCAAGTCCAAGGGCACTCCCAGCAGTGGGGCCGCCGGTGCCGCTTGTGCCAGGTACGTATTGACATTATAATCGATTGGTCTTTGATTTATATGAACAGAATCGTCACAATCGTTTCCAGGACGCTACGGTACGACCTGGTTATACTCAACCTGCTGGTGTGGCTGCTGATACTCTTCACCGGTGTCGTTCCGAACACCATCGGGCGAATCATCTTCGGACTGCCCTTCATGCTCTTCATCCCCGGCTACACCCTCATCGCGGCGCTGCACCCGGACCCGGATCGCCTGGACTGGACCGCCAGGCTGACATTGAGTGTGGTTTCCAGCTTCGTCACGGTCTCGCTGCTAGTGCTGGTGGTCAATTTCACTCGCTGGCAGTTGACGTTGATGCCAATAGTGTGGACCGTCAGCATCTTCGTCTTGGTCACCTCCCTGCTGGCCTGGTGGCGGCGCCGCCGACGTCGTGTGGGGGACCACTTCCGACTCAAGTTCGGGGTCGGTTTCATGCTATCTCCGGGAAACCGCGGCAATCTGATCTTGAAAATGGCGTTGCTCTACGTCGTCATCGGCAGTCTCGTTTTCATGGGCTACAGCCTGATTAATTTCAGACAGGTGGAGACCTTCTCAGAGTTTTACGTGCTGGATAAATTCGGCGAGGCGCATAATTACACCGTCAATCTGACCCCGGGACAGGGGACTGACGTTATCCTCGGCATCACCAACCGGGAGGGTGCCAGTGGAGTCTATAAGGTCACGGTGGCGGACAACGGCACTTTGCTCCAGGAAATCGGCCCGGTCGTCCTTCCGGCTGACGAGACCTGGGAAAAAGAGGTTTCTCTGGTGCCGACAGAAACCGGCACCCGCCAGGTCACCTTTCAGCTTTACCTTGGGGATGACCCTTACCTGAAACCGCTTTACCTCTGGGTGGATACTCCGGTCCGGGAATGACAGCGGGGCGTGAAATAATTTATAATCAAACCCGGCATGGGTATGAATGACGGCAGATGAGCGCGCGAGACAACCATAGCATCGTCACCGGTGGCGCCGGGGGCATGGGACGTGCCATCGCGGGTGCCCTTGC
>CAZPSW010000152.1:0-4250 GCA_964589255.1 uncultured Dehalococcoidales bacterium | reverse complement strand
GGGCGCTTCGATCACCTCGGTTTCTCTTTTCACGACGAGTACGATGTCTTCCAGGAAATCGTCGACGCTTATCACGGCTGGACGTTCTGCCAGATCCAGTACAACTACATGGACACGGATTTCCAGGCCGGAAAACGTGGGCTGGAATATGCCGCGGCCCGGGGGCTGGCGGTGGTGACGATGGAGCCCCTGCGTGGCGGCGCGCTGGCCAAGGCCCCGCCGGGGCCGGTGGCGGACGTCTTCCGGGATGACCCCAAAGGGCGTGACCCGGTGGCCTGGGGACTGCAATGGGTCTGGCACTGGCCCGAGGTGGCGCTGGCCCTCAGCGGCATGAGTACGATGGCGCAGGTGAAGAGGAATGTGGCACTCGCCGGTGAGGCTCAGACGGGCATGCTTGATACGGCGGACCTAGCGCTGATTGACCGGGTGCGTGAGGCCTACCGGGACTTCCAGCCGGTGCCCTGCACCGAGTGCGGCTACTGCCTGCCCTGCTCCGCCGGCGTCGCCATTCCGGATATTCTGAAGCTTTACAATGACGCCGAGATGTATGACGCGCCCCGCGCAGGGCGGTTCCGCTACCAGGTGCTGGGGGAAGAGCGCTGGGCGGACCGCTGTACGGACTGTGACGAATGCGTCGCGGCCTGTCCCCAGGGCATCGCGGTGCCGGAGTGGTTGAAAAAGGCACACGCCCTGCTGGGACCAAAGGCAACCGGTTAGACACGGCGCTTTTGGCGGTGCTAGAGGACCCGGGTGAAGCGCCGTGAAGTCCGCATCAATCCCGGGGTGTACATGTTTCCGTCCGCTATGGTAGAATCCCCGGCGCAATACCTTGAGCCCGTCGGGCATCAACCCGGAAGTCCGGGGCGCATTACGGAGCCCCACAGGGAGAGGGAATGACAAAGTCCGCCGGTTTGCCCGGTAATGACCCCGCGGCCTTCGCCATCGACGGCGCGCAGCGGATCGTGATGTGGAGCCCGGCCGCGGAACAACTGCTCCAGATTGAGGCAGCCCACGTCATGGGCGCCCCCTGCTACCAGGTATTCGCCGCCAAAGACCCCTTCGGCAGACCGGTTTGCCGCCCCGATTGCGCCGTCTGCCAGGGCATTGAGACCGGCCGGGTGGCGCAACAGCATCACTTGGTGGTGCAAAACCAGCAGGGCGAGAAGCTGCGGCTGGTCTGCGACGTGGTGCCGCTGCCGCCGGGCCTCGGGTCCAAGGCCATCATCCTGTTGACGGAATCCGCGACATTAAACACGTATTCCAGCCCGGGCGCCAAGCCCGGCCAGCTGGCCCAGGAATGGCTGGGTTCAACGCTGCGTTACCTCAGCGCGCTGGGTGCCATCAGCGCCACCCCGGCCTCCGCGGACCTGAACCAGGCCCTGGACCGTTCCCTGGTCGACATCATGAGGACCACCGGGGCGGAAGTGGCCGAGATATTCCTGCGCGCCGGCCCGGGCCGCGAAATGGTGCTCACCGCCCACCAGGGTCTGTTCCGCAACACCTTCCTGCAAATCAACCGCTTCGGGTTGGGGGTTGGCTTCCCCGGCCTGGTGGCCGCCACGGAGCAGCCACTGGTGACCTCATCACTAGCGCAGGACAACCGCTACCTGCGCAGCCAGGTGAAGGAAAAGGGGTTTCAGTTTTACATGTGCGTGCCCTTGATGACAGACCAGGGGGTGGTGGGCTGCGTCAACATCGCCTCCCGACACCAGCTGACGGACGTTCCCTCCCGCCTGCAATTCCTCTCCTGGGCGGCCCCGTCCCTGGCGGCCAGCATCCAGATGAGCTGGCTCCGGGGCCAGGATTTACTCTCGAGCTACCAGGTGGAGCCATTCCTCGACGCCGACTGGAACCTGGACCAGTTGCTGGCCCACGTGCTGGAAGTGACCATGACCACCGCCCAGACCGAAACCGGGGCCATCGCGCTCTACGAGAGCAGCAGCAACACCCTGAAGACTCGCGCCGCCAGGGGGGTCCACGAACAGGGTCTCTGCGATGCCTTAACCCTGGGCGGAGCCGCGATGTGCCCCCTGCTGCGGCAGAACGGCGCTGTCCTTTGTGACGGGCCCCGCGCGGAATGGGCACCGGCCTGCCGCGATTTGTCCCGCGATGTCACCGCCGCCATTTGCCTGCCCCTGAGAGTCAACGGCGAGCTGGTGGCCGTCATCTCGCTGGGACAGAACAAGCCGGACAAACTGTGGGCCACCAAATACCTCGGCATCCTGCACGAAATATCAGTACGGGCGGCACTGGCGGTGAAAAACGCCCGCTACTACCTGCGCCCCAGGGAGCCACTAGCCGCGGGTGATGAAATGCTGCCGCTGACGCTGGAGCCCCAGACCGCCAGGCCGGCAACGGGACAAAGCGGCGGGGAGACCCAGGATTCGTCCCACGCGCCACGGCTCGACATCCACTGCTTCGGGCGCTTTCAGATTCACCTCGACGGCAGGCTGCTATCGCCGCGCGTCTTCCGCCGCCGCAAATCACTGGCGGCAATAAAAATATTCATCATCAACCGGGGACGGCCGCTGATGAAGGAACAGTTGATGGAATACCTCTGGCCCGAGGCCAGCCCCGAGGCCGCGGCCCGGAGCCTGGTGGTAGTGATCCATGACCTCAGGCGCGGGCTGGCCCTAACACCTGGGCAGGATTCACCATTCATCGTCACCGAGGGCGGCAGTTACCACTTCAATACCGAGGCCTCTTACCGGCTGGACGTTGATGAATTCATCAGCAGCGTGAAACGGGGCGAAGAGCTGCAGGTCAAAGGTGACCTCTCGGAAGCGTTGGCGCTCTACCGCTCCGCGGCGCAGCTCTACCGCGGGGATTTCATGGCCGATGAACCCTACCATGACTGGTGCACCGCGGAACGCGAACGGCTGCGCGAAATCTACGTCAACCTGATGCCGAAAATAGCCTCGCTACTGGCGGATGCCGGGGACCTTGAAAGCAGCGTCCGGGCCCTGCAACAGGCCCTCCAGGTGGACAACCTCCGTGAAGCATTACACCGGCAATTGATGCAGTACCTCTGGTGGGCGGGCGCCCCCGAAGAAGCCCTACGCCATTACGCGGTGGCGAAGAAGGTACTGGCCGAGGAATTGGGGGTCCGGCCCCACCACCTCACCGAAGAGCTTTATCACACCATACTCAAGGAACGCGGCGGAACGGCACCGTCAAAGAAATAGCCGCCCCACCCCAAAAGAGTAAAAGAAACGAAGTCTCTTCAGCGCTGCACCACAACTGTGACACCCTCCCATTCAGGATTCCGGTGGCATAGGCGATACCGAAATGAGAGTAGCCGTCTATTGCAGGGTGTCTAGCCAGAGCCAAGAGCTGGAACAGCAGGAGGCAGCATGTCGACGGCTATGTGATTACCGTGAAACAAGGGGACCCTTTTGGTGATCGGCAAAGGGCGTTTGTTGACCACCAGGGCGCGGCGAGGTCAATAGTCTGCAACCCAAAGCTAACTTTAGGCCGCAACCAACGTTTATAAAGTGAACAGACCAGGCCTGGCCAAAAGGTGCACGAAATTCACTGAACAGGCACCGCCACGCCCGCCGAGACCTTTACAATTTACCCCGCCGTAGGCATTATTTAGCTATCCGGTATTAACGCCCCACACCAAAAATAACTGCGAGACGGTGATGGCGAATAACAGTGAGCTGAAAGTGGTCATTCTGGCCGGTGGCCTGGGCACCCGGCTGGCCGAAGTCAGCGAGGCGATGCCGAAACCGGCGGTGCCGATAGGCGGTCAGTCCATCATCTGGCACGTCATGCAGCACTACGCGCACCACGGCTTCAAAGAGTTCTTTCTGGCGCTGGGCTACAAAGGCGAGGTCATCAAACGCTATTTCCTGGACTACTACACGCTCCGGAGCAGCCTCTCCGTGAACCTTGGCGACGGCAGCTACGAACGCCACCACCGCGAAGCCGAAGACTGGCTGGTGCATTGTGTTGATACCGGCCCGGAAACAAATACCGGGGGCCGACTGAAACGAAGCGGGTTCAAGGGGCGAAGCCCCTTAAAGAATAATAGTATCCCTCCGCAACTTAAATCGCCTAGTCCCCCCAGATAGCATCAAGCAACCCTATCCGCAACGTCCGGAGCACCGGCAACACCGCCGCCACCAGCGCCACCCCAAAGATAATCAGTGCTGCCCGCACCAGGGACGCCAAGTTGAAAAAAAGCGGTACGTCCCCAAACGGGAAGTGGAACGGATAGCGCGCCTCCACCGGCACCACCACCTGCG
>CAZPSW010000151.1:0-4315 GCA_964589255.1 uncultured Dehalococcoidales bacterium | reverse complement strand
GAAGATGGTCACTGAAATGCGCCGCGGGGATGCAAACCAGAGCCATTCGAGGTAAAATCAGGCCATGGTAGATAAACCGGAGCAGATTATCCCCAGCACCTGCAATAGCCATTGCGGGGGCGCCTGCCCCATCAACGTGCACACCCGGGACGGCGTCATCACCCGTATCACCAGTGCCGCCGGCGAGACGCAGGAAGCGCGCGCCTGCGCCCGCGGGCGGGCCTACCGCCAGCGCGTTTACGCGCCGGACCGCCTGCTTTACCCCCTGCGGCGGGCGGGCAAGCGCGGCGATGGTAAGTTTGAGCGCGTCAGTTGGGACGTGGCGCTGGACGAAACAGCGGTGCAGATCAACCGGGTTTACAAAGAATACGGCCCGCAGGCGGCGATCTTTCTCTGCTCTTCCGGGGACATCAGCTGGCTGCACAATCCGGGCCTGATCGACCGCCTGCTGATACAACGCGGCGGCTATACCGGTGCCTGGGGCCAGGCTTCGGCGGAAGCGGCCTGGTTCGCCATGATGGCGAATTACGGCACCGCCTTCACCGGTAATACCCGTGACGACCTGCTGCGCTCCAACCTGATCATTCTCTGGGGCTGGAACCCGGCCGTCTCGGTGCGTTTCGGTAATGAGAGCGAATACCTGCGCCAGGCCCGTGACGCCGGCACCCGCATCGTCTGCGTCGACCCGCGCTACACGGATTCGGCGGCCGCCTTCGCCGCGCAGTGGATACCGATCCGCCCCGGCACTGATGCCGCGATGCTGCTGGGGATGGCCCAGGTCATCATTGACGAGGACCGGCTGGACGCCGCGTTCATCGCGCGGCACACGGTGGGGTACGACGCCTTTCGTGATTACGTTACCGGACGTGAGGACGGCCTGCCTCGCACACCGGAATGGGCAGCGGCCATCACCGGCGTGCCGGCGGCCACCATCCGGGAACTGGCCCGTGCCTACGCGGACGCGGGCGCGGCGGCGCTCTGTGACGGCTTCGGGCCGGGGCGCACCGCCAACGGCGCGCAGTTCCACCGCGCCGTGATCACGCTGGCCGCCATCACCGGCAATATCGGTGTGCCCGGCGGTAATGCCGGCGGGGCCGCTTTTGGCGGCGGTTTCCCGCGCCTGGGACACCTGGGGCAACGCGTCGCCGACCGCATGCCGGGCGGCGCCAACCCGGTCGACGCCAGCCTGCCCTCGCGGCCCGACGGGGCCTTTTACGAGGAAATGGAGCGTCACGGCGGCGTCACGGCCAGCTACTACCTCGGCGGCCCCAGCCGGGCCCGTGTCAACCGCTTCCGCATCGCCGACGCCATCCTCGAGGGCAAGCGCGGCGGCTATCCCGCGGACTATAAACTGCTCTACCTGGCGAACCTGAACTACGTCAACCAGTACGCCAATACCAATAAGATCGCGCGGGCGCTCAAGGCGTTGGACTTCCTGGTGGTGCAGGAGCAGTTCATGACCGCCACCGCCAAATTCGCGGACATCATCCTGCCCACCAACACCTACCTGGAGCGCAATGACATCACCCGCGGCACCGCCTTCTACTACGGCTACATGAACCGCGTCATCCCGCCGCTGGGTGAATCACGTTCCCACTACGAGATCGCCGCTGACCTGGCGCGGCGGGTGGGCCTGGATGATTTCGGCGCCCGTACCGAGGAAGACTGGCTGCGTGAGATCGTGCGTGACGGCGGGCTGGGGGAGTACGAGACCTTCAAACGGGAGGGCATCTTCCGGGTGGCGCGTGACGCGCCCTACGTGTCCTTCCAGGCGGAGATCGCGGACCCCGGTCACAATCCCTTTCCGACGCCGTCGCGGAAGATCGAAATATACTCCGAGCGCATCGCGGCAATGGAGAATCCGGCCCTGCCGCCGATACCGAAGTACCCGCCGATTGCGGGCAACCGCCGCAACGAACCGGACGCGCTTTACCCGCTGCGGCTGGTGACGCCCCATTTCATCCGCCGCGCCCATACCCAGTTTGAGAACATCCCCTGGCTGCGTGAGGCGGTCACCCAGACGATCAGCCTGCACCCGGCGGATGCCGCGACTCGCGGTATCAAGGACGGGGACACGGTGCGCGTCTTCAACGGGAACGGGCAGATACTGATACCGGCCCGCCTGACGCAGCGTATCATGCCCGGCGTGGCGGACCTGCCCCAGGGCGCCTGGTACGCGCCGGATGCGTCCGGACTGGACCACGGAGGCTGTGCCAACGTGCTCACCAGTGACGAAACGTCTGACTGTGGTGGCTTCGTCACCAACGGCATCCCGGTGCAGATCGAGTGCTGCCCGGACTGAGCGGTCAATTGCCCAGGAAGATCAGGAATACCCCGGCCACGACACACAACCCCTCGATGATAACACACCGGCTGAAGTCCTCAATGTGGCGGTTAATGATGAATGCCAGCGGGTAGAGAAAGATGGTATAGGTCGCCGTCAGCGGCGTCACCGTGCTCACCGGGGCCAGGCTGAGGGCGATGTAACGGCCAATGTGGGCCATCGAGGTGCCCAGCGCGGCGAGTCCAAGTGTGCCTAGGGCAATGCGGTCTAGGCGGCGCAGGTAACCCCGGTTCCGCGGCACCAGCAGCGTCAGGGCGGTCACGATGGTCGCCGCCAATCCGAAGTAAAGGTCGCCAGCGCGGGGGAGTCCAGTTCCGCGAGGCCGAATTTGACCAGTACCGGGGACACCCCCCAGCAGACCGCGGTGCTCAGCGCGAAAACGATGCCGCGCACCCTGGAACGTGCCGGTAGGGCTGCCACTTCCGGCGCGCCCGCCTCCCGCCGCAGGCTCAGGATGACGATGCCGCTGACCACCAGTAAAAGCGCCAGCGCCAGTTTCAGCGTCAGCGGCTCGTCGAAGAAAATAACGCTCAGTATCACCGCGATCAGGATATACGAGGACTGTATCGGCACCGCCCGGGTGGTACCGATAAGGCGGACGCTGTTGTAGGCAAAATAGCGCCCCAGGACATTGCCACCGCCTACCGTGAAATCGAGAGCCACCTGGCGCCGTTCTTGTCCAGTGCTGCCGCAGCGGTGGCAACGGAAAGTCCGCCACCCCGGGACGACCGTGCCTGGGTGGTACGTTTCTTCGGTATTTTCGCGGACCCCGGTGCCTGGGGGGCCTTCCTCTACCTGCTGCTGTCCCTGGCCACCGGCATCTTTTATTTTACCTGGGTTACCACCGGCATCTCCATGTCACTGGGATTTCTGGTCTTGATTATCGGACTGCCGTTGGCCGTCCTTTTCCTGCTTTCGGTCCGGGGTATCAGCCTCGTCGAGGGGCGTATCGTGGAGGCATTACTCGGCGTGCGCATGCCGCGGCGTCCGGTATTTACCCCGCGGCAAGCGGGCTGGTGGCGGCGGTTCAAGGACATCGTCACCGATGAGCGCACCTGGCTCTCCAGCGTCTACCTGATTTTGCAACTACCGCTGGGTATCCTGTACTTCACGGTGTTGATCACCCTGGTCTCGCTGTCTCTCTACGGCATCGCGTCCCCGGTGCTGCCCCTTGGGTTTGACCTGCCGGTGTACAACATCAACAGCCTTACTTCCTGCCGAACTGGGCCCTGCCGCTGCTGGTCATCGGGGGCGTGCTCTTGGCCACCGCCACGCTGCACCTGGCCAAGGCCACCGGTCGCTTGCACGGCGCCCTCGCCCGGGCCCTGCTGGTCAGGTTCTAGACATTCTGGGGGCGCTGCCTGACGCAATCAGCGTTCCTCGATGGTGACGCTGGTCAGCTTCGAGCCGTTGCTCAGCTGGAGCAGTACCTCCATGCCCGCCGTCAGTTGCCCGAAGACGGAGTGTTTGCCGTCCAGGCCGGGCTGCGGGGAGTAGGTGATGAAGAACTGGCTGCCGTTGGTATTCGGCCCGGCATTGGCCATCGAGAGTGTGCCGGCGCCATGGATGCGGGCGGAGAATTCATCGGCGAACTGGTAGCCGGGGTCACCGAAGCCGCTGCCGGTGGGGTCACCAGCCTGGGCCATGAAGCCGGGGATGACACGGTGGAAGACGGTACCGTCATAGAATCCCTGGCGCGCCAGGAAGACGAAGTTGTTCACCGTGACCGGGGCGTCCGCGGCGAACAATTCCAGTTTCAGCTCACCGGCGTCGGTGTTGAAGGTGGCGGTGTAGGTTTTTCCCGCGTCGATCTGCATTTCCGGTGGCGCGTCGTATGATTTCACCACCGCCTCTTTTACCGGCTCGGGTGCCGGCGCGGGGGTTGGGGTCGGGGTTGGTGCCGGTGTTGGCGTCGGCGCTGCGTACATGGGTATCCGAGGCGCTTCAGCGGCTACCGCCCTTGGTGCTCTG
>CAZPSW010000150.1:0-4350 GCA_964589255.1 uncultured Dehalococcoidales bacterium | reverse complement strand
CATCCCGATGTATTTCCTGATCTCCATCTGGGGCTCGGGACGGCGCGAATACTCGGCGCTGAAGTACGTGCTTTACACCCTGCTCGGCGGCGCCTTCATGCTAGCCGGGGTGCTCGTTTTCTACTTCACCACCGGCAGTATGAGCATGGTCGACGCCAATCTTGGCGGCATTCCGCTGACCGCGATGGTCCCGCTTTTCTGGATTTTAATGGTCGCCTTTCTGATCAAGTTACCGGTCTTTCCGCTGCACACCTGGCTGCCCGACGCTCATACCGACGCCCCGACCGCGGTCAGCGTGATACTGGCCGGTTCCCTGCTGAAGATGGGCGGCTACGGCATGATCCGCATCTGCATCACCATGTTCCCGGAGGTAGCCGAACGTTTCGCGCCGCACCTCGTTTCCCTGGCGGTGGTGGGCGTGGTCTACGGCGCCGCGGTGACGCTGCGGCAGACGGATATCAAGCGCCTGATCGCCTATTCCAGTGTCAGCCATATGGGTTTTGTACTGCTTGGCATTTTCGCGCTGTCCACCGTCAGCATGACCGGCGCCGCGCTCCAGATGTTCAGCCACGGCATCGTCACCGGCCTGATGTTCGCCATGGCCGGCCTGGTGATACACAACACCCACCAGCGTGACCTTTCCCGGCTCGGCGGGCTGGCGCGCCAGATACCGGTGGCGGCGGTGGTCTTCAGCATCGGCGGGCTGGCCTCGCTCGGCTTGCCGCTAACCAGCGGCTTTGTGGCCGAGGTGATGGTCTACCTTGGGTCTTTCAGCAGCCCGGTTTTCCCCGGCATCAAGGCGTTGACGCTGGTCGCGGTGCTCGGCGTGGTGCTGGCGGCAGGCTACATCCTCTGGATGATCATGCGCACCTTCTACGGCCCGGTCAAGGATGAGTTCAACGGCGTCGCCGACGCCAGCCGCACGGACAAGATTTACATCTACGTGCTGGTGGTGCTGATCATCGTCATCGGCATCTATCCGGCGGTGCTGACGGATGTCATCAGGGGCAGTCTGCCGGCGCTATTCCCTTAACCTGAGGAGTAAAATTTGAACCTGAGCTTACTGGCACCGGAACTGAGCCTGGTGGTCACCGCGCTGGTGGTGATATTGCTCGATCTCTTCGTCTCGAAGAAGAGTGTGCTGGTGATTGCCGCCCTGGCGGGGCTGCTGGTGGCCCTGGCTTTTACCCTTTCGGCCTGGACCCAGGTAGGTGGCGGCACCGCTTTATTCGGCGGTATGCTGGCGGTTGACGGCTTCGCCCTCTTCTTTAAGGTGGTATTCATCGGCATCGCCGGCCTGGTGATACTGATGAGCGTGGACTACGTCCACAAGTTCTCCCGCTTCCAGGGCGAGTATTATGCGCTGGTATTGATCGCCACGGCGGGCCTGATGCTGATGGCGGCGACGGCGGATTTGATCGCCATCTACGTCTCCCTGGAGCTGGCCAGCATCACCCTCTACGCGTTGACCGGGTTCCTCAAGGACGGCCGCTCCGCCGAGGCCTCGCTGAAGTATTTGCTGCTCGGCGCGGTGGCTTCCGGCATTTTACTCTACGGCATGGCGCTGATCTTCGGCGTCACCGGCACCACCAGCCTCAGCGTAATCGGCACCGAGATCGCCAATATGATGCCCTCCAACATTATCAGCAACCCGGCACTGGGCCTCGGTGTCGTATTGCTGGTGGCCGGCTTCGGGTTCAAGATCGCCGCGGTGCCCTTCCACCTCTGGGTGCCGGACGTCTACGAGGGCGCGCCGACCACCGTCACCGCCTTCCTTTCGGTGGGCAGTAAGGCGGCCGGTTTCGCGCTACTGATGCGTGTCTTCTACACCGCCTTCGCCGGTACCGGCTGGAACCAGTCCTGGGGCATGATCTTCGCAGTGCTGGCGGCCGTCACCATGACGTTGGGTAACGTCACCGCGCTCAGGCAGAGCAACATCAAACGAATGCTCGGTTATTCATCGGTGGCGCAGGCGGGTTACGCCCTGGTTGGCGTGGCCGCCATTGGCATGGTCACCAGTGCCGCCGATCTGAGCATTATCAGCAGCGGCGTCATCTTCTTCCTGGCCGCCTACGCGCTTACCAACCTGGGCGTCTTCACCGCCATCGTGGCCATCACGAACAAGATCCAGAGCGATGAGATCAATGATTTCAGCGGCATGTTCAAACGCGCCCCGGTGCTGGCGCTGGGGCTCGCCTTCTGCCTCGTTTCATTGATCGGGATGCCACCCGCGGCAGGCTTCCTGGCCAAGGTCTATATCTTCAGCGGGGCGGTGCAGCACAACCTGCTCTGGCTGGTGGTGATTGCCGTTATCAACAGCGTCGTCTCCGCCTTTTACTACCTCCGGGTGGTGAAGTTGATGTGGCTTGGCGAACCGGCGGCGGCGGATAAAGTACCGTCCTCACTGGCACTACGCCTGGCGCTGGGCATCGCCTGCCTCGGTGTGCTGGTGCTCGGCGTGGTGCCCGGCGCCCTGATGCGCGTGGCTGAGATCGCGGCCAGCATCTTCACCTCCTAGTCGATCACGGCGCGGGCCGCCGCATCATTCATTGACACCCAAGTTTGGCCGATGCTAGACTTTATCTGTTCAGGCGTGTGATATGAAAAGAATCGGCATCATTTACAACCCCATGATCGCGGCCGCCACCCAGTTGGCGCCAGAGGTCAGCGCGCTCCTGGTGGCGCGTGGTCTCGACGCCTGGACCTGCTCCGCCTGGAAAACGGATGAGGCCCGCGGCCAGGCCCCCGGTACGGACCTGATGATCAGCATTGGCGGTGACGGCACCATCTTACGCGCTGCCCAGGCGGTGGTGGGGCAAAAAACGCTGATCTGCGGCGTCAACCTGGGCCGACTCGGTTTTATGACGGAACTGGCCGCGGATGAGGTTGAAGGCAAGCTGCCAGAAATACTCGATGGCGCCGGCTGGTGCGACGCGCGCACCATGCTCCAGGTGGAGCTCAGGGAGGGGGACGGCGCACCGGTGATTTATCACGCCCTGAATGACGTGGTGGCCGGGCGTGGAGAAACGGCGCGCATGGTCAACGTCGAGGTCAGCGTTGACGGAGAGCCGCTGCACATCTACAAATCAGACGGTGTCATCGTGGCCACCGCTACCGGCAGTACCGGTTATGCCTATGCCGCCGGGGGGCCGGTGCTGCACCCGCAGTCCCGGGACTACATACTGGTGCCGATGCTGCCGCACCTTTCTTCGGCCCACGCTTTGGTGATACCGGCGGCGAGCAGCGTCAAGATCACGATGCACACAGCGCACCAGGCTGTGATCAGCATTGACGGCAACCAGAACCACGCCCTGGCTGACGGCGCGGAACTTTCGCTCTCACTGAGCCCGCACCAGACGCGCTTCGTGCGCCTCTCCCCGCCAGGAGCATTCTACGCCACGCTGGAACAGCGTCTCAAGGGGAAGCAATGAAGACCATCGTGGAAAAAGCCAAGATCAGCGACGCCGCGCGCATCCAAAAGCTGGTCAACGGCTTCGCTGGCCAGGGGGAGATGCTGCCGCGTTCGCTGGCTGCGATCTACGAAAACATCCGGGACTATTTCGTGATGCGCCGCGGTGAGGTCGTGGTCGGCTGCGCCGCGCTGCACGTAAACTGGGAGGACATGGCCGAAGTGCGGTCCGTGGCGGTGGCCCGCCGCTACCAGCGCCAGGGCCTGGGCGGTGAACTGGTACGAGCCTGCCTGGCGGAGGCGGGAGAACTGGGCATTGAGGGCGTATTTTGCCTCACCTACCGCCCAAAATTCTTCAACATTCACGGCTTCAAAGAGGTCGAAAAACAGGAACTCCCGCGCAAGGTCTGGGTGGAGTGCTATTACTGCCCCAAGTTCCCTGACTGTGACGAGACGGCGATGCTTTGGCATGCTGTGAAAACGACCTGAGATGGCCGCCAATGAAGTCCGGGAAAGCCGCTATATCTTCGAAGGACGCGCCCTGAAACTGCGCCTGGACACGGTGGTCACCCCGGACGGACGGGTCACCAGCCGCGAGATCGTGGAGCACGACGCCAGCATCGCGGTGGTGGTGGTTGACGGTGAGCACATCGTGCTGGTGCGCCAGTACCGGGACCCGGTGGGGATGGACTTGCTGGAAGTACCGGCCGGCGGCATCGAGCCCGGTGAAGAGCCGGTGGCCGCGGCGCAGCGCGAACTGGCCGAGGAGATCGGTTACGAACCAGGGACGGTGACACGCCTCGGTGGTATCTATTCCGCGCCCGGTTTCTGTACCGGATACATGCACCTGTTTCTGGCCACTGACATGGCCACGAAACGCCTATACGCAGAGGATACCGCTGCCATCACCGTGGTGCGCGTCCCGAAGGACGAGATACCGG
>CAZPSW010000149.1:0-4393 GCA_964589255.1 uncultured Dehalococcoidales bacterium | reverse complement strand
GCGATGTGTCATCACCACGGCGCCGCCAACCCGGAATCCCAGTTGCGCGTTGAGGTCACCCCGGAGGCGGTAATGAATTCCCGCATCATCGCCTGGCCCACCACGATGCTGGAATGCTGCCTTTACAGTGACTGCGCCGCGGCGGTGATACTGGCCTCGGAGCAGCGCGCCAAGGAGATCTGCGATAACCCGGTCTGGATCAGCGGCGTTTCCGTTTCCAGTCACCCCTCGGCGAAGCTGCTGCCGCATACCATCGGGCGGCTCATCGGCGTCCACGAGGCGGGGCAGAGAGCCTACCAGATGGCCGGCGTAGTTGATCCCGCCAGGGAGTTGGACCTGCTGGAGATACATGACCTGACCTCGGCCACCGGTTTAATCTCCCTGGAGGAACTCGGCCTCTGCGAGTTGGGGGACAGTGGCCGCCTCGTCGACGAGAACCTGCTGGGCAAGGGTGGACCGCACCCGGTGAATCCTTCCGGCGGGCGTACCGGTTGCGGTCACGTGGCCGGTGTTTCCGCGATATATTCCGCGACGCAGGTAACGAAACAGTTGCAGGAACGGGCCGGGCCCACCCAGGTGCCCATCCGTAACGGGCGCGGGCTGGTGGAATCAATTGACGGCTACGGCGGTCTGGCCGGCGTGGCGATACTGGAGAGATAGGCAGTTATGCGTAAGGCAGCTATCATCGGCACCGGCATCCTGCCCTGGCAGTCCCGGCACCTGGAATACACGGACCGCGGTCTGGCGCTGGCGGCGGTGATGCGCGCACTGAGCGACGCCGGCATCGACAAGTCCCTGGTGGACACCGTGATCTACTCCATCTTCTCGGAAACGGTGCTGCGGCAGCAGATTCCCACCGAGACGATGCAGGACGCGCTGGGGCTTGATGACCTGCGTTCGCTGCGCGTCGAGGCGGGCAGCGCCACTGGACTCTACGCGCTTTACGCCGCCTACGCCGAGGTGGCTTCCGGAATGTCGGACGTGGTGCTGGTGGTGGGCATCCAGAAGGGACAGGACCTTTATTGTGAGGAGACGCATTCCCGCGGCGACGGCTTCGTGCGGGGTTCCGCCCAGGCGTGTGACACCATGCTCCTGCTGCCCGTCTGCGGCTCTATCCCCGCCTACCTCACCACCACCCTATGGCTGCCGCACCTGAAGAAATACGGGAACCCCACCCCGCAGCAGGCGGCGCGCTTCTCGGAGATGTGCCACCTTAACGGCGTGAGCAACCCGGAAGCGCAATTGAAACAGGAAATGACGGCGGCGGAGATTCTGCAGTCCCGCATCATCGCCGCGCCCACCACGCAGTACCAGTGCTGCCTTTACAGTGATTGCGCGGCGGCGCTGGTGGTTGTCTCGGAGAGGATGGCGAAGCAAATCGCGGCATCCCCGGTCTGGATCAGCGGCATCTCCGTATCCAGTTTTCCCGCCACCCGCCTGATGCCGGAAACGGTGGGGCGCATCATCGGGCTCAACATTGCTTCCAAGAAGGCCTATGAGATGGCCGGCGTCAAGGACCCGATCAAGGACTTCGATATCTGCGAGACCTATGACCTCATATCGGCGGGCGGGGTGATCTCCCTGGAGGAGCTTGGTATCTGTGATTTAGGCCAGGGCGGGCGCCTCGTCGACAGCGGCATCCTGGGCGCGGACGGCATCCTGCCGGTGAACGTCAGTGGCGGTCGCGTGGCTTGTGGTCACGTCGGTGGCGTCTCCGATATTTACTCCGCCGCCTTCGTCGCGAACCAGTTGCGGGAGCGCTCCGAGGCGCACCAGGTGAAGATCGATGGTGGCCGGGGCCTGGTCGCCTCCCACGATGAATTCGGCGCATTTTCCGGCGCCGCGGTATTACAAACCTAGCGGAGGTGCAACATGGCCACCGGTGAAAACAAAGACGAATTCCTTGAGGTGCCTTACATCTACACTTCGGGTGAGTATCTTTACACCTGCGGTGAGCTCTCCGAGTTCTTCCGCGCCATCAAAGAGGATCAGTGCCTGCTGGGCGCCAAGTGCCCGGACTGCAGCAAGGTCTGGATGCCGGCACGCGGCTATTGTCCGGACTGTTACCAGCCGGTGTCCTGGGTGCCGCTGACCGGTGAAGGTACTATCGTGGCGCAGAGTTACTGCTATCATCCCGGCATGACCGGTGACCTGGTGAAGTACCTCGATCTGCCGTATGTTCAGGCGATGGTGCACCTTGATGGCACTGATTCCTACCTGCTTTCCGCGGTGGCGGTGAACGAGCAGCGCATGGGCACCGTCGCGGACGGCATGCGGGTGCACGCCGTCTTCCGGGAGGAGCGCAAGGGCACGGTGGCGGATTTCTACTTCGTGATTGACGACGGCACCACCGCCGCCGGTTAACGCGCTGCGTCTACGCCGCCAAAGAGTCAAGGGGGCGCAGCCCCTTATCTATACGTTCCCCGTCCTCAGCCAAAAAGAGTTTAAGAGACGAAGTCTCTTAACTAATATCCCCCCTTCCCTGGGGAAGGGGTCAGGGGATGGAGTTCTGATCAAGAAATGGGTTTAAAGCGGGTTAATGCGTTGCGTTTTTCCACCGTGGAGGCGTAAGGACACGGCCAAAAGGCGTTACGGACGATCAGTCTGCGCTATCCCCGTCATCAAAGAGCTGCGCCAGCTTCTGCACGTTGACGATGGTGATGCTGCCCCGGTAAGGCACGATCAATTCGGCACCCTGAAGATGCACGATGGCACGGCTGGCCGTCTCCCTGGAGACGCCGGCCATGTCCGCGATGTCCTGGTGCGTGAAAGGCACCACCGTGCCGTATTCCGCGGAAAGCATCAGGATCACCTTACAGACGCGCCGCTCCGCCTTGTCCGTCATCATGTAGATGAGGCGCTCCATAACACTCTTGACACGCCCGCCGACGGTGCGCATCATGCGGCATATCAACTCCGGATTACTGGAGACAATGGCCAGGAACTCGTCCCGCTCAATGGCGATCAGGGTGGTCGGTTTTAAAGCCTCGGCGGAAACGAAGGCCGGGGCATCGTTGAAGATGGAGATGTCATTCAGGGTATTGCCGGGGTGCATCACGCTTATGGTGAAGACACGCCCGCAGGGCGACTGCTTGAAGACGCGCACCAGTCCATGAAAGACCACCAGGTAGGCGTTGGTGGGGTCACCGTCCATGAAGATGAACTCGCCCTTGTTGAAATTCTGCAGTGACTTGTGCGCCACCAGCCGCTGTACCACCGCCTCTTCAAGGCCGTTGAAGTTGGCGGCGCGCCGTAATACCGCGGCCACCGCATCATCAGTAATTTTCGGTAAGGATTCGATCGTGGTCATTAACTCACCCCGGGGCGTACCCTCTCGTTCCGGGCGGGCACCCCTCACCCCTGCATCCGCTGGTGGCGCATGGTAGCACAACTGCAGCGAAGAATGCAATTCCGGAGTCAGATTCTCAGGAAGGGGACAAAGTGGGCATGGTTTGTTCCCGGGCCAAACCACGTCCCCCCTTGACCCATTATGCTAAAATAGGCCTAACATGACACTTAAAGCCATCGACATGCATTCGCATTACAGCACCCGCCGCGGTTACCTCTTTCAGGAACCGGCGGAGATCGCCCTCCAGGAGAGCATCTGGGGCCACCCCACCGAGTATCGTACGGACGCTGAGATGATCGAAGACATACGTGCCGCCGGTGCTGCCACCTTCCTTGATTTCGGTTTCACCCTGCGCCCCAGCGTGAGCCTGGACCAGGTGAAACGCCTGCATGACTACGCGGGGGGCCTGATCCGGGACTACCCGGATGTCATCCTGGGCGCCTGGGTGGGGCTGGACCCGCGCCACGGCGAGGCGGGGATGCGGGAGTACGAGCGCTGCCTGAAGGACCTCGGCATGACCGGGCTGATGATGAATCCGGCGATGATAAATGTGGCGCCGAATGACTCGCGGTACGAGCCGTTTTATGCCCTTAGCACGGCAGCGCGCGCACCGGTGCTGATGGCGGTGGGCTATACCGTCGAGGGTGCCGGTATGCCGGGTGGCGCGGGCAACATCCTGGAATACAACCACCCGCGCTACGTTGACGAAGTCGCCGCAAAACACCCGGACCTGACCATCATCGCCGGGCGGCAGGCGTGGCCCTGGGTCAATGAGATGATCGCGGTGCTCTTGCACAAGCCCAACGTCTGGCAGGAATTACATGGCTGGTCCCCGAAATACTTCACGCCGGAAATGAAGTGGGAGATCAGCCACCGCCTGAAGCACAAGGTGCTCTTTGCCGCGGACTATCCCCTGCTCGGTTACCAGAAGCTGTTCCGCGCCTGGGAGGGGGAGGGCTACGCCGAGGACATCCTGGCCGGGGTCTACCGGGAGAATGCGCGGACCCTCTTTCGCAGCCTCGGGCGCGAGCTTGATATTTAGGC
>CAZPSW010000148.1:0-4413 GCA_964589255.1 uncultured Dehalococcoidales bacterium | reverse complement strand
GCCGGCCAGAGGTCCAGGTCCCTGGCCCTGGCATTGGCGATCAGGTAGATCCGGTGTCGCCGGGCTATTTCACCCAGCAACTCCGTTTCCTCCCCGGGAATGTCGATCGCGATATCCTCGATCGCCCGGGCGGCGGTCATGTTGAAGATTTCGTCGGTGAACCCGGTGAAGGCGGATTCCGCCAGGGTGACCAGTTTCACCGGGGCTTCCAGGCTGCCGACCCAGATGGCGGCGTCGATGAGCTTCCCGATCCGCGCGATGTTGCGGGGGATATCGGCGCGCTTGCGGATACCCCAAATGGTGTTCTGAACTGCGACGCAGGCGTATTGACGCATTACCCCCTCGTTAGAAAAACGCCGGAAGTGTATTGACACTGGCCGGGATAGGTAGTAGGGTATAGTGCAAAACGTTTTTTGCATTATACATTAACGCCCGGCAGTCGTAAATGCATCATGAGATATCCGTCGCGGCGGTAGTAATGCTCGTGCATGACGGTGCCGGAGCCGGAAAAAGAAAGGGGTCGCATGGCATCTGACATCCGGAAGGTGGGGGTGCTTGGCCTGGGCACCCAGGGCCAGGGCATCGCGGAAGTGGCGGCGCGCGCCGGTTTCGATGTTTTGGTGGCGACGCGCAGCGAGTCATCACTGGCGGTGGGCCTGGATCTGGTGCGGCGGAATATGGAGAAATCCCTGAAAAAGGGCCGCCTCACCGAGGCGGAGATGGACGCCGCGCTGGGGCGCATCCGGGGCACCGTGAAACCGGAAGAATTTCGGAACCGCGACATATTAATTGAAGCGATCGAGGAAATCCTGACAAAAAAAAAGGAGGTGTTTGCGTTATACGACAGTATTTGTCAGCCGGAAACGATAATTGCCACCGATACCTCGACGCTGCCCATCATCGAGATGGCGATGGCCACCCGTAGACCCGATAAGATCATCGGCACCCATTTCTTCTGGCCGGTGCCGGTGATGCGGCTGGTCGAGATCGGCAGATCGATCGTCACCGGCGAAGAGACGGTGGCCAGCGTCAAATGGTTCTGCGAGGCCATCGGCAAGAAGCCGGTGGTGGTCAAGGACAGTCCCGGATTTATCACCAGTTACCTGATTGTGGCCCACAGCCTGGAGGCGCTACGCATGTACGAGCGCGGCATCGCCAGTATGGAGGACATCGACACCGCGGTCGAAGTGGGGCTCAATTACCCGGTGGGGCCGTTCAAGTTGAATGACCTGGCCGGCATCGATACCCTGTATTATTCGCAAAAGGCACTCTGGGATATGACCAAAAATCCAATTTTTGCCCCGGTGCTCCTGCTTGACAAAATGATGGCTGCGGGGCAGTTGGGACGCAAAACGGAGCGGGGATTCTACGATTATAGTGAGGGGCAGAAGCCCTGAAACCATCGAAGGGAGGAAACACAATGGAACAAAGAGCCGATTATGCCATCAGCCCGGTACCGGCCGCGGAACGAACCGGTTTCCTGGGAAACCTCTTCGTCTTTTCCGGCTGGACTGTCTGGGCGGGAGGGCCGCTCTTCGCGGTATTCCTTTTGCAGGGCCTGCCGATGTGGCAGGCATTGCTCGCCACCTTGGTCGGAGGGGCGGTGCTGTTCCTGGTGGTCACATTCTTAGGCAAGATCGCCACCGAGAAGGGCGTCACCAGTTACCTGTTGTCCAACTATTCCTTCGGCCAATCCGGCATGAGATTTGTCGGCATCATCATGTTTATCACCATATCCGGGTGGTTCGCGGTGAGTACCGGCTGGGTCGGTAACGTCATCGCCGGCGCCCTGGGGGTTTCAAACTGGTACATTATCCCACCACTGGCGTTCATCTTCGGAGTGGCCGCCATCATGGGCTTCCGTGCCGTCACCGTGGTGGGCTACGTCACCATGCCATTACTGATCATCGGCTTTCCGGCGCTGCTGATCGCAGCCTGGGTGCAGAACCCGGGCGGCATCGACGTCATGAGCGCCACCGTACCGGTGATCGTTCCCGGCGCCGCGGTAACACTGGTTTACGCCATGGGGTTGATGATAAACCAGTGGATCATGGGGTGCGCCTCCTCGCCGGACTTGACGCGCTACACCAAGAGCTTCAAGCACGTGGTGATGCTGGCAGCCCTGACCCTGATCCCGCTTTACACGTTCATCTACTGGATGGGCGCGCCCTACGGCGTGCTCACCGGCAACCCCGACGTTGTCGGTAGCCTGATCTGGCCGACCGCGCTCTTTGGCGGTGGCTGGGCCGTGGTGGGGCTCCTCCTGGCCATCATTTCCGTCTGGAACACCGCCGACGTGCAATGCTGGGTGGGTAGCTTGGGACTGAGCTCGGTGACGAAGAAACCGAAACTGCGCTGGCTCTTCGCGCTGCTGGTCTGCGCCGTCGGCGCCGGCCTCGGCCCGGTGATCTGGGGCTTCCTCTTCATCTGGCTCGACATCCTGGGCACCATCATTCCGCCGCTGGTGGCGGTATGGCTGATTGACTACTACGTGGTGCGCCGCGGGGAGTACCCGGACGAAGCCCCGAACCGGCTGTTCAACTACACCGCCTATCTTGCCTGGGCCATTGGCGCCGGCCTTGGTTACTGGACCGGTGTGACACAGCAGTGGGGCATCGCCGCGATCAACGGCTCCGTGATCACCGCGCTCTGCTACTGGGGCTTTGAGATGCTCAAGGCGAGGATGGCTCAGGCCAAGTAGGCCGCGGAACGGTACAACTTAATTACCCGGTGGGTTTTGGCGGACGCCGTTCGCCGGGGGAGGTGTTAAATGTACAAAGACATCCGAGAATACGTCCAGGCGCTGGACGACGCGGGCGAATTGAAGCGCATCTCGGGAGACGTCAAGCTGGACTGCAGCCGCAAGACCGGCGAGCTGGACGCCATCTCGACACACCTGCTGGATACCGGCGGTCCCGCGCTGATGATCGATGGCAAATGCCTGGAGCCTTACAACACGCCGGATATTCCGGTGCTGATGAACATTTTCGGTTCCGCCAAACGGACCGCCATGATCGTCGGTGAAACAGACCTCAAGGTAGCCAGGGACAAGGTCGCCAAGGCCATCGCCGATCCCACCAAGTGGCTTGATCCGGTGATCGTGGATCAGGACAAAGCACCCTGCCAGGAAGTGATCATCGCCGAAAAAGACGTCAATGTCAGGGAACAGCTTCCGATAGTTTACTTCGGCATCGAGGGGTCACCCTACATCTGCTGTGGCGTGGAAGCCACCAAAGACCCGGAGACCGGTGACTTCAACTGGGGGTGGTACCGCAACGCGATCCTGGACAAAGACCCGGAGGGGACCCCGTTCCCGGAGGAACTACGGAAGAACCACATTGCCTCTTACATCTGGTGGAACCCCCCGTCGTCACACATCGGGATTCACTATGCCAAGGCACGAAAAGCGGGCAAAAACCTGGAGATTGCCATCGCCTGCGTGCTGGACCCGGTACTCTTCCTCACCGGGGCCACCGGGCTGGCCTTATCGACGCATAAATGGGACGCCATTGCCTACGCCGGCGCCATTCGCGGTGCGCCGATCGAAATGGTGAATTGTCGCACCGTAGACCTGCAGGTACCGGCAAATGCCGAATTCATCATTGAAGGTGAAGTCATCCAGGAGGACGTGCGCGAAGGGCCGCACGGCAACTACCTGGGCACCTATGACCCACCGTTCACCCTACCACTGGTGAAGATCAAGTGCATCACTCACCGGAAAAACCCGATATGGTACTCCACTTACGAGATGCGGCCCCCGTTCGATCACGCCTGGTTGTCGAACATCACCTTCGGGGCGATGCTTTACTCCGAACTGACGGCGAAATTCCCCTGGATTTCCGACGCTGCGATATACCCCGCCGGTTTCGGTAACGTCTACGCCATCCAGCTCTCCACTGACGCCCCCAACAACCCGGATCCCGGAATCGGCAAGTCGATCATTCACGCGGTCTGGGGTGCGGCCGAGAGGTTTGGCAGGTGGATGAAGGTAGTCATTGTGACGGGCCCGGATATCGACGTGAATAACCCGTCAGAAATCATGCTCGCTTTGTCTACCCGGTGGCAACCCACCTCGGACAGCGTCTTCACGCACACACAGTCGACGGTGGTTGACCCATCCGCCCCGTTCACGCCGCAGATGGCACGCGGTCTCACCGAGGCAATCGGCATCGACGCCACCATCAAGTTCCCGGAACGCTTCGAAACGATGCCGTTCGTTGCCTTTGCGCAACCGACGCCGGAGGCGGTAAAGCGGGCTGCCGAGATCATGTCCAAGCTGTAAGCAACCGAGACGGCGCGGTACTACCGGCGCCGGCAATGATGTTCACCGGGTTCCCGGCTACGAGTTCGACACTTCGCCGGGAACCCGGTCACTTTGTAAACGGTAAAGAAAGCAATGGATAAAGTTTACCA
>CAZPSW010000147.1:1558-4465 GCA_964589255.1 uncultured Dehalococcoidales bacterium | reverse complement strand
CCGCATCGTGCGTCGCAATCAACTCCTCGAGCTCCCGGGCCGCGATGTTAATACCGCCGCTGATGATGATGTCCTTCTTGCGGTCAACAATATAGATGTAGCCGTCAGCGTCGATCACCACCATGTCCCCGGTGTGCAGCCAGCCGTCGCGCAGGGCAGCCGTGGTTTCTTCGGGGTCCCGCCAGTAACTCCCTATCACCACGTCTCCGCGGCAGATCAGTTCCCCGACGTCCAGCCCGTCGCGGTTGACGTCATCCCCGTTTTCCTTGACGGCGCGAAATTCCAGCCCGTCCTGGGCGCGGCCAATGGATCCCAGGCGGGCCGCCAGCGGCCCCTCGAGGGCGACCTCTTCCGGCGGCAGTATGGTGCCGCAGGCGCAGGTCTCGGTCATGCCCCAGGAACTGTACCAGACGTGCCCGAACGCGAGTTCGATGGCCCTGATCTCCGCCTCTCCGTGGACGCCCCCGGTGAGACCGACCACTCGCACGCTGGAGAGGTCGCGTTTTTTGGCGTCGGGGTGTTCCACCAGGCGCTTGATCGGCGTCGGGCTGCCGGTAAGGTGCGTCACCCTTTCCTTCTCGATGATTTGCAGCATCCCGGCGGCGTCATACGAGGTCACGATTACGCGGCAGCCGCGCAGGATGCAGGGAAAGCGCCCGCCACCGCCGGCGGTGAAGAACATCGGGGCGTGGAGCAGGTAGACGGAATCATGCCGGATGCGGAAGTCCAGCGCCATGCGCCAGACCGCAGCGCAGGCGTTACGGTGCGTGATGACGGCCTCTTTCGGCAGGCCGGTAGTGCCGCTGGTGAAAGAAAGCACGAAGATGTCATCTTCACTGAGGGCAGCTTCCGGCCCCGTTTGCGGCGGCTCCGTCTGCGGGTTCTCCCGCAGCAGCGTTTCAAAATCCAGCGTATACCCGTGCGCCTCGCCGCAGCCGATGTAATACTCCAGCGTGGCCACCCGCAGTTTGGCGGCGGTCTCCCGGTGCGCTGCGTCCACCACCAGGGCGCGCGCGCCCGACAGGTCCAGCGGGTGGGAGAGTTCCCCGGCCTTGAGCCAGGTATTCAGCGGCAGCGCCACCAGGCCGGTTTTGGCGCAGGCGAAATAGAACTCCAGGTAGTAGTGGCAGTTCCCGCAGAGGATGGCCACCCGGTCACCCTTGTTTAGTCCCAACCCCAGCAAGCCGTGGGCCAGGCCGTTGACCCTGGCGTTGACCTCCCGCCAGGGGTATTCCCGCCCCGCGTCAACCAGGCCAATCTTTTCCGGGTATCTTTTGGCGGTGGCCAGCAGGATATCGCCGACTAACAAACCCAATTCCTCATTAGAATGAGTGCTCGGTCCGCCTGATGATCTCGTCCTGCACCAGGCGGTCCAGATGAATGAAAAAGGCGCTGAAACCGGCCACCCGCACGATCAAATGCCGGTATTCGTCGGGGCGCTGCTGCGCCTGGAGCAAAGTCTCCGCGGTGACGCAGTTGAACTGCGCGTGATAGCCGCCAAGGTCAAAATAGGTCTTCAGCAGCGCCAGCAGGGCGCGCGCGCCGTCGCTGGTGCGAAAGACGCTGGGGTGGAACTTCAGGTTGAAGTGGTTGCCCCCCCATTTTACGGTGTCGATCAGCCGCGCCGCGGAACGTACCAGGGCGGTGATGCCGCCCGCGTCCGTGCCCGGGCTAGCGGAAACAGAGCCGTCGGTCAGCGGCAGGCCGGACCTCCGCCCGTAAGGCAGCGCCCCGGTGAAACGGCCGGTGGCGTAGTGCGTCGTCACGGAGTAGGCCTCCGGTTTCGAGGCGCGGCCCAGGAAGTCCGGGAAGCGCTGGTGTTCCTCGTAAAGCAGGTCGTATATGGCCCGCGCAATGCCGTCGACGCCGGGGTCGTCATTGCCGTACTTGGGCGCGGCGCTGCCGCGCCGCCAGATATCCTCGTGGCCTTCGAAGTCATCCGCCAGCACTTGGACCAGTTCGTCCAGGGTGAGTGTTTTATCTTCGTAGACGATTTTCTTGATCGCCGCCAGCGAATTGGCGGTGTCGACGGTGCCGACGAAGGTCATGGCATTCGCCGCGTGGTAGCGCGCGCCGCCGTCCAGCACGTCCGCGCCCCGCGCCACGCAGTCACCCGTCACCGCCGAGGCGAAGGGTAGCGGGAAAGACTCCCGCTCGATGCGCCAGGCGGTGGCGCCGACATGTCTTTGCAGCGGCAGGAAGTGCTTCACCTGGGCCGTGAAGGCCGCCTCCAGGTCGGCGTAGGTCTTGAAGTCTCCGGCCCGGCCGGTTTTCGGGCCGAGCGCCTGCCCGGAAAGCGGGTCGGTACCGTTGTTCAGGGCCAGTTCCAGCATCTTGGCCACGTTCAGCGCGCCCTCCCAGGGCGCCAGGGAACAACCGGGCACCCAACTCTGCACGCAACCGACGACGGCGAAGCCCCGGGCCTCCGCGAGCGGCATACCGTGTTGGTCCAGGTGGCGCGCCAGCGCCTTCTCCACGTCATAGACCGCCGGCTGCCCGATGCCCGTCTTGATCAGTTCAGTGCACTGGAGCAGGAAATCCGGGGACAGACCGGGGTGGTAGAGCAGTGCCACCTGCGGTTCCGGCACTTGGAGTTGGCGCTGCGCCTCGAGCACCAGCCAGTCCAGTTCCGTGGTGGCGTCATCGCCCTCAGGCGTCAGCCCGCCGATGCAGAGGTGCTGCCCCAGGCGGCTCTGTGACCAGGCGTAGCCGTGCGGCGGTAGTACCTGCGCCAGGCCGTTGATCTTGAGGAAGTAAAATTGCAGCCATGCGATGGCCTGCGCCTCGTCGATGGCGCCGCTTTCGATGTCCGTGCGGTACCAGGGGTAGAGGTGATTCACCAGGCGTCCCGGCGGGCTGTTCAGTACGAAGGGCGCCTCGATCCAGACCGCCAGGTGCAGAAACCAG
>CAZPSW010000147.1:0-1538 GCA_964589255.1 uncultured Dehalococcoidales bacterium | reverse complement strand
TTCAAGCTCCACACGGCGGGCGGGATCCGCCTCCGCGGCGGCCATTTCCCCGGCCAGATCGGCGTAGCGTTCAGCCAGCGTAATGACGCCCTCGAGGGCCATCCTGGCGCCGTGGTAGAATTGCCACTGGCGCGTGCTTTCGGCCTGGCTCATGTCCAGGGCGGCCACCCGCGCCGCAATGTCATCCAGTATCCCGTTCAGGCCGCGTTTGAGCACCGTCTCGAAATCCGGCGTCACGTTAGCGAAACCGCCGGGAGTGTACTCCGTACCCAGGCCGCGGGCCTGCAACTGCCCGATGTCGACGCCCATGGTGTCCAGAACCAGGCTCTTGGTGCGGTTGAAGACGTTGGCGTCCCGCCAGTAATCCGCGGCGCGGCGCAGCCAGGTGAGGTCCTCGGCGCTGACCTCGGCGCGGCCCCGTTGCAGGCTGAAACTGTCCGTCTTTTTCAGCCAGCGGCTGCCGAATTCCGAGATTGGGTAGGAGCCGTATTTGAACCGCGTCAGCGTGCCCGCCAGCGGGTTCGCGTCAATGAAGATCGTCTTTTCGCGGCAGAGGCGGTTGAAATGCGCCGCCCTTTTAATTAACGGCGGTTGTTCCCGGTATTCCTCGTAAACCTGGAACTGGATCTTGATCTTTTCCACGTCAACGTGGGGTGAAGCGTCCAACAGTGCCTCTTTTTCCGCCGCCACGCGCGCCGCCAGCTCTCCGGTGATCTCTTTCGTGCTTTCTCTCGCGATGGCCATCAACCCACCCCCAATTTACTCAGGCCGCCCGGACGCTGAGTCCGCTCGCCTGGTACAGGCGGCATATTTCATCAACCCTGTCTGCAGAGTCCATGGGGGTTTCCGCCAACTCGTAAGCCAGCCCCAGCACGTGGTATTTCAGGCTGCCGAACTGGTGAAAGGGCAGCAGGTCCAGGCGGTCGGCCCCCAACTCGCGTGCGAAGTCGGAGGTGGCGCGGATGTTTTCCGCACCGTCATTCTGCCCCGGTATCAGGGGTACGCGCAGCACCAGGGGCACGCCGCTATCCGCGACGCGGGCGGCATTTTCCAGTATCAGGGAGTTCTCCACCCCGGTGAGTGACAGATGCGCCCCGGAATCCATGTGTTTCAGGTCATAGTAGACCAGGTCCGTCACCGCCAGGATGTCTTCAAACACCGGCCCGGCCACCTGGCCGCAGGTGTCCAGCGTGGTGTGTATACCCGCCTCACGGCAAGCTGCGAACAAGGCCATGAGAAATTCCGGCTGGTAGGCCGGTTCGCCGCCGGACGCGGTCACCCCGCCGCCGGAATTACGGTAAAACAGGTCGTCTTTGATGATCTCCCGCATCACCTCGTCGAGGCTCACTTCGCGTCCCGCCAGCGTGCGCGCGTCGTTCGGGCAGATGCGAGCGCACTCACCGTTGCCGCGGCACCGCGCGCGGTCTATTTCCCGACTGCCGTCGTCCGCGATCACGTTGGCGCACCGCGGGCCGGCCGCGACGCATTCGTAGCAGCAGCGGCAGAGGTTCCGGTTGAAGATCATCTCCGGCACCATG
>CAZPSW010000146.1:4056-4489 GCA_964589255.1 uncultured Dehalococcoidales bacterium | reverse complement strand
GCTCACATTTGACACCCCCCACCCGAAAATCATAGTATCAAACTATAGGGGTGACGCACCGCGCTTCACCCCTTAATTTTCCCCCGGAAGGTTTGACATGGCCCTGAAAACACCAGCCGAGTTCAAAGAAAGTCTGCGCGACGGACGCGAGGTCTACATTGACGGAGAGCGCGTCGACGACGTCACGACGCACCCCAAACTGAAAGTGGCGATGGAGACCGCCGCCTTTGACTACGAACTGGCCGAGATGCCGGAATACCGGGACCTGGCGGCGGTCAAGGACAAAGAGACCGGCGAAGAATTCAGCCGCTACTTTCACCGCCCGGAAAACGGCGAGGACCTGCTGAAACGCCACGAACTGATGCTGGTGGCCTCCCGCCTGAACTACACCACCACCCCCTTCGCGCGGGAAATGATCGATTCCTTCAACGGC
>CAZPSW010000146.1:0-4046 GCA_964589255.1 uncultured Dehalococcoidales bacterium | reverse complement strand
ATGGGCAACGACCTGTACATTGAGATCACCGCCAAATACCTCGCCTACCTGAAGGCGATCGACATCGCCCTGGGCGGCGCCATCACCGACGTCAAGGGGGACCGCATGCTGCGCGCCGCGGACCCGAAACAGGAGCACCAGGACTATTACGTGCGCATGGTGGATAAAAACAAGGAGGGCATCGTGGTGCGCGGCGCCAAGGCGCATATCACCGCCACGCCATATCTCAATGAGATGATCGTGATGCCCAGCCGCCACATGACGGAGGAAGACTCGGACTACGCGGTGGCCTTCGCCACGCCGGTGAACGCCAAGGGCATCAAGCAGATCTGCCATCCCTTCGAGTGGCACCGCGGCAGCGCTGATTTCCCGGTCGACCTGCCGGTGCGCTCCCACACCGACGCGGTCGTTATCTTCGATGATGTCTTCGTGCCTTGGGAACGCGTCTTCCTCTGCGGGGAGTCGAAATGGGCCGCCACCGCGGTCTATAACTTCGCCTACCTGCACCGCCACACCGCCACCACCTATCACATCGCCTGGGTGGAATTACTGGTCGGCCTGGGGGCGCTGATGGCGGACTATAACGGTATCACCAAGGCGGGCAACGTGCGGGACCAGCTGGTGGAACTGATCTACTATCTGAACACCATGAAATCCCTCTGCCGCGCCTCCTGTATGGACTACGTGGTGCAGAGCGGGCTGGCCATCCCCAACCCGGTCACCGCCAACGTGGCGAAGTACTTCTACGCCAACAACTACCATAACGTGGTGAAGATCGTGGAGGACCTCTGCGGCGCCCTCCTCACCACCGCGCCGGGCTACCAGGACTGGGTCAACCCGGAGACCGGCAAGTACCTAGAGCACTACCTCGGCGGGCGCGCCGGGGCCACCGCCGAAGCCCGCCTACGGGTGCTGCAAACGCTGCGGCACTACCCCTGCCTGGGCACGGAGATCGATGTCAACAACATCCACGCCGAGGGCTCACTGATGGCGGAAAGGCTAACCATCTGGGGCGAGGGGCGCAAGGACCTGGAGCAGTACAAGAAGCTGGGTAATTACCTGGCCGGCGTCACCACCATGACCAACGGCGAATACCAGGACCTCTGCCGGGACATTTCACGGCTGGGCAAGGGCGAAGCGCAGCTCTAGTTATCAGCCCGCGGCGGTGGCCCTGCCACCGCCGCCTTGTTCTAGAGCCACTGGCCGCCGTCGACCACAATCTCTTCGCCGTTGGTGAAATTACTGGCCGCGGAGCAGAGGAAGATGATAATGCCACGCAGTTCCTCGAGCTCCCCGCAGCGCCGGCCCGGCCACTGCTTCGTCATCTTCTCACCGGCCTCGGACTTGAAGAATTCACGGTTCAGCGGGGTGATAAAATAGCCCGGCGAGAGCACGTTGGCCTGCACGTTATAGCGCGCGCATTCCACCGCCAGTGTCTTGGTGAGCATCACCACGCCGGCCTTGGCGGCGGAGTAGGCCCCCATGCCGGTGATCGCCTTGAACGAAGATGCCGAGGCGATGTTCACGATCTTGCCGCTGGCCTGTGCCTTCATCACCTTGGCCGCGGCGCCGCTGCAGAGCATGGCGCCCTTGAGGTCAACCGCCAGCACCTTGTCCCAGTTTTCCGGCGTCATGTCCCAGATGCGCAGGTTTTCCCCGAAGAGGCCCGCCGAGTTCACCAGGATGTCCAGCCGTCTGTATTCTTTGACTACCTGGTCCACCATGGCGCTGACGGAGGCGGCGTCGGTGACGTTGCAGTTGACCGCGCCCACCCGGGTGCCTTCTGCGAAACCGGAGACTTCGTCCAGCGCCGCCTGCTCGAAGAGGCTGCCGTCGTCCTTCTTTTTACCCACCACGATGTCGGCCAGCACCACGTCGGCACCGGCTTCGGCCAGTGCGCCGCCGAAGAGGATACCGAGGCCCGAGGCGCCGCCGGTAATCAGGGCCACCTGGCCCGTCAGGTCAAACATTTTGAGTTTTGCCACTGGTTGTCTCCTAAGTTACTCTAGTCCCAGGGCAGTTCACCGGGGTCGCCGGTGGAGCAGATCGCCTGGCCGGTCACGAAATAACCGTCGTCCGAGATCAGGAAAATCACCAGCGGGGCGATGTCTTCGGGCTCCCCGACGCGCTGCATCACGTTCTTCTTGGCGATCTGGTCGAACATCCAGTCCCGGAGTTCGTCGCGCATGTTGTTGAACATGTCGGTGCGCGCCATCGGGGCCACCGCATTGACGCGGATGCCCTTGCGTGCCAGTTCCTTGGCATTGGCCATGGTGAGCCCGATCAGACCGGACTTGGCGGCGGCGTAGTTTGACTGGCCGATGTTGCCGTGCATCCCGACGCCGCTGGTCATGTGCACGATGGAACCCTTAATTTCGTTGGCGATCCAGTAATTCACCGCGGCCTGGGTGTTCATGAAGGCCCCGCGCAGGTGCACGTAGAGCACCTCGTCCCACATCTCCTCGGTGAGTTTGGGAATCATCTGGTCCCGGGTCTGACCAGCGTTGTTGACCAGCCCGTGCAGGGACCCGAATTCCTTGACCGCGGTATTCACCAGCAGTTCCGCCGTCTCTTTAGAGCCGACGCGAGCAATCACCGAGACCGCCTTGCCGCCGGCGTCACGAATTGCCGTAGCGACCTGGTCCGCGTTGCGTTTTTCCTGGTCCACGCTATTGACCACCACGCTGGCGCCTTCTTTGGCCATTTGCATCGCGATACTGCGTCCGATGCCGCGTCCGGCGCCGGTCACGATGACCACTTTACCGTCAAGTTTACCCATCGTGTGTGAGCCTCCTGAAAGAACTACTGAGGGGCAATCCGGAATCCATTATAGCATCCGAGGGGGTGACCAACAAGCAGATGGAGGGGGTAAAAGGGGCGCAGCCCCTGACAAAAATAACTTCCCCATATCCACGCCGCAAAATTCTTCACCCGCAAGCGGCGAGTTTGTGTTACAATTCCAGCGTCGGGGATACCTACCAGGCATGAAATATAACTCTGCTAACAATTCCCGCCGGTGAAACGTTATAACTACATAACAAAACTTTTCGGAGCACCGATGAAAAGAAAGAGATACAGCCGGATATTCGCGGTTTTACTGATAGTGATGATGCTGACGGCAGCTATTTTACCGGCCAGCCCGGTGTCAGCCGCGTCGATGACGCTGACGCCGAACGCCGGGGCAGTAAGTTCCAGCGTTACCGCCGCGGGTACGGGATACCTAGGCTATATCGAGGACGAACTCTATCTCTATTTTGGTAGCATCGCCCTAACGGCGGTAACCGTCGACCCCGGAGGGGCGTTCAGCGGAACTTTCACGGTACCCGCCGCGGCCGACGCCGGATTTCATACCGTGAGTCTCCAGACTACCTTGGTCTATAACGGCGGTATCACCGTCGATAGCGCTACCTACACGGTGGGCGGCAGCAGTACCACCACCGGCTCACTAATCCTATCATCGACATCGGGCCTGGCGGGGACCTCGGCCACCGTGTCCGCCTCCGCGCTGACCGCCTACGCCAGTACCGCCAGGTACCTCTATTTTGATGCGAACCTGGTGGCGGTGGCCAACATCAACAGTGTCGGCGCTTTCCCCGTCGTCACCTTTACGGTACCACCAAGCTCGACCTCCGGGACCCATACCGTAAGCCTGCGCACCACGGAGTCATACAGCACCAGTTCCATCATCGCCGACGCCGTTTACACGGTCACCGGCACCACCGCCACCGGAGTTACCGTTTCACCAACCTCGGGAGATCCTGGAAACACGGTGGTGGCCACCGCCACCGGCCTCGGCGATTACCCCGAACTAACCGAACTCTTCATTTTCTTTGGCACCACCTACCGTAATTTTGGCCAGGTGGAAAGCGGTGGAGGCCTTTCGGTAGGCTTCACGGTGCCCAGCAGTGCCACCCCCGGTACCCATACCATCAGCCTGCAAACGGGAGGTTCCTACGGTTCCGGGACCATCGTGGCCAGCACCACTTACACGGTGGTGGCCCCGGCACAGGCCACCGTCACCCTGACGCCGGCCTCCGCCAAGGCCG
>CAZPSW010000145.1:0-4498 GCA_964589255.1 uncultured Dehalococcoidales bacterium | reverse complement strand
GGCAGCGGCGCCAACCAGGTGACGCTGGCAGTGGACGGTACCACCGTCGGGGAGTGCCTGGCGCAGGCGGTTGCCGAGTTGCCCGATTTCAACGCCACGGAATACCTCAAGGACGGTGAACTGCTGGGACACGTGCTGCTGTATTTAAACCAGGTTGACGCCTATCCGGATGAACTGGCACACGCGACGCGCCCCGGGGACGTCATCGAACTGATACCGGTCATCGGCGGGGGTTAGCTTGCTCCACACCCGGTTCACCGAGCTCCTGGGTATCGAATACCCCATCGTCTGCGGCGCCATGCAGTGGCTCTCCACCGCGGAACTGGTGGCCGCGGTCAGTGAGGCCGGTGGTCTGGGCATATTATCATCGCTGACGCTGGATAACGCGGGGGCACTGCGCGCAGAAATCAGGCGCACCCGTAACCTCACCGATAAACCCTTCGCGGTCAACGTGACGATGCTGCCGACGCTGCGCCCGGTGGACTACGCCACCTACTTCGCCGCCGCCATTGAGGAAGGCGTGCGCGTCATCGAGACGGCGGGGCGCAGTCCGGAACCATACCTGCCGCAGCTCAAGCGGGCCGGCGTTACGGTAATGCACAAGTGCGCCCGGCAGCGTGACGTGCTCAAGGTGGCGGGGCTGGGGGTAGACGTGGTCAGCATCGTCGGCTACGAAGCCGGCGGCAACCCCGGCATGGAGGACGTCAGCTCACTGGTACGCATCCCGCTGGCGGCGTCCGCAGTGGACATGCCGGTGCTGGCGGCGGGCGGCATCGCCGACGGTCGCGGCCTGGTGTCCGCGCTGGCGCTCGGCGCCGCGGGGGTGGTCATGGGCACCCGCTTCATGGCCAGCCGGGAATGCCCCATGCACCAGCGCATCAAGCAGCGCCTGGTGGACGCCGCGGAAACGGATACCGAACTGCTTTTGCGTAGCATTAACAACCCGGAGCGGGTGCTGATAACGGGCTGGTCCGAAATGGTCCGCGGTATGGAGACCAGCGGGGCCACCCTGGAGGAATTGCGGCTCTACATCAGCGGCCTCAAGGGGAAACAGGCCCTGGCGGACGGCGAAGTGGAGGCCGGCGCCATTGTCTGCGGCGAGGCGATTGGCCTGGTAAGGGACATCCCGTCGGTGGCGGAGATCATCAGCCGCACCATGGCGGAGGCGCGGGTGGTGGGCGAGGACTTGAAAAAACAGGGGCTCTGGGACTAATATTGGTGGCATCGTGGCAATAAAACGCGTCAACATGACATTTACCGAGGGCACCGCGGCCCAGCCGGTGCTCTACAACCTGGGCCAGCAATTCGGCATCGAGACCAACATTATCCGGGCGGAAATCACCGAGAGCGGCGGCATGATGCTGGTGGAGATAGAAGGTGACGCCGAAGACATTGCGGCGGGGCTGGAGTTCGCCATCTCCCGTGGTGTACGCGTCGAAGACAGCTTCGAAGATTAGCTCCCGGCGCCACGCGCGTGCGTCCACTTCTCTTTTTGACTGAGGCGTACCGCCTCGTCGGTGGGCCGGTACCCGGCCAGGAATTCCTGCTTGAAAGCCGTGAATTTCCCGGCCCCTATCGCCTGGCGCAGGTCCCCCGTCAAACGGGCATAAAAACTCAGGTTGTGCAGGCCCAAGAGGCGCATCCCCAACAATTCCCCGGCGTGGAAGAGGTGATGCACGTAGGCCGCCGAAAAGCTGTGGCACGTTTCACAGTCACAGGCGGCGTCCAGTGGACCATCTTGTTGTCGGTAGACGGTGCCGCGTACGTTGTGACGTCCGGCGCGGGTATAGAAAGCGCCGTGGCGCGCCACTCGCGTCGGCAGAACACTATCGAAGAGGTCACAGCCCAGTGCCACCGCGTTGACGATGTCCTCCGGCGCACCGACGCCCATGAGGTAGCGCGGTTTCGCCGCCGGCAGCAGGGGGGTCGTCTCCGCCACCACACGCCAGGTCACCTCTTTGGGTTCACCGAGGCTGAGACCACCGATAGCGTAACCGGGGAAATCGAGTGCCACCAGCTGCGCCGCAGACTCCTGCCTCAGGTCCCCGAAGGCCGCACCCTGCACGATGGCGTAGAGTTCACCCGTATTGTCCCCGTGCGCTTCCCGGCAACGTGCCGCCCAGGCGCCGGTACGCCTGACCGCGGCGGCCACTAGCTCCCAGCCGGCGTCCAGCGGGGGGCACTCATCGAGTGCCATCAAAATGTCCGAGCCCAGTAGTTCCTGAAAAGTGGTGATACTCTCCGGAGTGATCTGGTGACGGCTGCCGTCGAGGTGAGAACGAAAACTGACGCCATCGTCCGTCACCTGGCGCAAGGTGGCCAGACTGAAGACCTGGAAACCACCGCTGTCGGTGAGCAGCGCGCCGCCCCAATTCATAAAGTTATGTAAACCACCCTGCGCCCGGATGACCGCCGCGCCGGGGCGTAGATAAAGGTGGTAGGCGTTCGCCAGCATGATGTTGTAACCGGAAGCACTGACCTCCGCCGGGGTCAGCGTCTTCACCCCGGCCTGGCTGCCCACCGGCATGAAGGCCGGCGTCGGCAGCACGGCGTGATTCGTGCTCAATTCACCCAGACGTGCCGCACCGTCCGTGCCGGCCAGGCGAAAGTACGTCACCGTAACGAACTCGCCACGATGACGCGCATGATCTCCGCATTACCGACGTAAATTTGCGTCATCTTGGCATCGCGATAGAGCCGTTCCACGCCCAGGTCACGCATCGTGCCGTAGGCGCCGTGCACCTGCATCGCCATGCCGCAGACCTCCACCGCCGCCTGGCTGGCGAAGAGCTTGGCCTTTGAGGAGGCGATACGGATGGATTCACCCTGGACGCGGGTAAAGGCGGCCTGGTAGGCCATCCAGCGGGCGGCTTCAATGCGCACCGCCATCTCCGCCAGGTGCCACTGGATGGTGGGCAGCTTGGCGATCGGTTTGCCCAGCGCCACCCGCTGTGCCCCATAATCGAGCGAGAGGTCCAGCGCCGCCTGGGCAATGGCGACGGCCTGTATCGCCACGCCGATACGTTCCAGGCTGATGGCGTCAAGCAGCACCTCGAAGCCCTCACCCTCCCCGCGCAGCCGGTTCACCGCGGGTATCTTCACCTCGTCCAGGAATACCTCGCAGACACCGGCGCCGCGCAGGCCCATCATTTCAAACGGCGCGCGCACGTCAATGCCCGGCGCGGCCATCTCCAGGACAAAGGCATTCAGCTGTCCACTCTCGTTATTGGCGAAGAGCAGGGCGTGACTGCCGCCGGGGGCATTGGCCACGAACTGCTTGTGGCCGGTCACCACATAGTCTTCACCCCGGCGCCGCGCGACAGTCGTGATCAGGCGCGGATCAGACCCGGTCTCGGCCTCGGTGAACATGATGCAACCGAACCCGTCCGGTCCGGTCAGGGCCGGTATCAGTCGTTCCTTCTGCTCCTCTGTTCCATAGAGAAAGATGGCCTCCGCCGGGGTGGTGCTGACCGCCATGATGGTGCCGACCGCCGCCGACGCCTGAGAGACCTGCTCCAGCGCCAGCACATAGCCCAGGTAACCGGCCCCGGCGCCACCGTATGCGGTGGGAAAGGGCAGGCCGTTATAGCCCAATGCATTCATCTGGCTCACGATGCCGGCGGGAAACTGGTTGCTCTGGTCGATCTCGGCAGCGTGGGGGCGGATCACCCCGGCGGCGAAGTCCCGCGCCCCCTGCTGTATCATCTTCTCGTCTACGCTTAGGTTGAAATCCACTGTGCTTACTCCGTCTCCGGCGGTAGCAGGGATGATGACTCGCCCCGCTGCGCGTCGAGGTAGCCCTGTAAGATCACCGCCGCAGCCACCGCGTCCAGGCGTTGTTTGCTCTTGGGGCGCCGCTGCCGTGGTCCGGATTCTCGTTTCAAATTGGCGGCCATGACGGTGGAGAAACGCTCATCGTGAAAGACCAGCGGCACGGGACACGCTCCTTCAAGCGCCGCCGCGAACTCGCGCACCAGGGCCGCCTGTCCGTGTTCCTGACCGTCGAGAGAGACCGGCAGTCCCACCACGATCCGGTCTACCTCCTGCTCCCGCACGATGGCGATTAGCGCCGTCACATCCGCCGCGGTACCGGTGGCCTCGATGATGCGGTGCGGGCTGGCCAGGATACCGTCCGGGTCAGAGAGGGCCACCCCGATGCGCCGCGCCCCGACATCAAGTCCCAGGCTGCGCGTTTCAGTTGCCTCCCGCGATGATATCGCGTACGCTGGCCAGTGCAGCGTCCAGTTTGGCGGGGTCCCGCCCCCCGGCCTGTGCCAGGCCGGGTTTGCCGCCACCGCCACCGCCGGTCATTTGCGCCACCGCCTTCACGATTTTACCGGCGTCGTGCCCCTGCTTCACCAGGTCCTCACTGACGGTGGCCAGGAAAGAAGGTTTGCCCTGGTACACGGAACCGAGCACCACCACCGCAGAGGGTAATTTACCACGGATGACATCGCTCATCTCGCGCAGTGTTTCCAGGCGCGTCTCTGGTATCGCC
>CAZPSW010000144.1:0-4536 GCA_964589255.1 uncultured Dehalococcoidales bacterium | reverse complement strand
GGACTACCTGGCGGAGGCTTTCATGGCCGGCGATCCCTACCACGGCGGCGGTTTCGTGGTGCTCAACGCGGTGGCCTTCGATGACAGTGGCCGGGTGAAACCGCTGCCGGTCTGCTACCCCGGCTCGAATTTGTTTTCACTGGCCTCCGGCGGCGCCATCTTCGCGCGCGACCCGGGCCATACCCTGGTGGCGGAACAACTGAACGGCGGCGAGTTCGCGGACTTCAACGAGGCGGACTGGGAACTGATCCTGCCCTACCTCAAAGAACACGAGCGTATCTTCGGTATCTCCATCGAGCGCGATCTGCTGACGGTGGACGGCGTCTTGCGCACGCCGCAAGAGGTCTACCGCAAGGTGGGCGCGGTACGGCTGGCGGTACTGGCCGCCGACGACCTGGGCGAATAACACCCTATAGCAGCACGCCGAATTCACGCATCTGTCTGGCCAGGCCCCTGGCGTCACCCACCAGCGCGTCCAGCGCTTGCCAGAAATCAGGTCCATGATGTTTCAGGCGGGTATGCACCAGTTCGTGCAGCATCACATAGTCCCGCATCACTTCCGGCAGGCGCACCAGGGTGGCGTTCAAACTGATGTTGTTGCTCATGGAGCAGCTCCCCCAGCGGGTGCGCTGGTGACGCACCGTGACCCGCCCGTAGCGGTAACCGTGCTTTACCGCCAGTGCCGCCAGGCGGGCGCGCAGCCAGGCCGCGGACTGCGGCGCGTAGGGGTCCGCCGGGTTCAGTTGCCCCAGCACCCGCCGCCGCCGCGTTGCCTCACGCTTTCGCTGTTTCTCGATCCAGCCGCTGCGCGAGGCCACGAAATCCAGCGTGGTGCCTCTAGAGAGACCGCGCGGCACCGCCAGCCGCACGCCGTTCTCCGTCAGGGTGAGCACCAGCCGTCTGGCGCGGCGCGCGCGCACCAGCCGTACCTGGCCGATACCGGCGATCTCCATGATTTCTGATTCGGGTTGGTGTGTTTTGAGCAATGGGTGACTCCTCAGGGTGATAACACTTTAGCCTAAACGGAACCGCCAGCGCAACCAGCTTAAGCCGTTTTTAGGGTGGCCCCATCCCCTTAATCCCCGGTATTTCTGGCACGGGTGAAACCCTTTTTTATCCCACCCGTCCACCCTTAACTATTGTAGGGTTTCACCCTACAACTTTTTTGGGAAAGAATTATTAAGAGGCTTAGCCTCTTGAACTCCGGTGACCCCTATTGACCGTTGGCAGTCTGGAAGGGGTACGACTTAATGTCCGGTGAATGACTTCACAGTCAGGCTTGACAGAGTCTTGAGTGGCCCCTATCATACCTAGAGGTTCTAGGTATCACGCACACGGAGGCAACGTGCCACCCCAGCGCGATGTGATTCTGGCAGGCCACGACCTGCACCTGAGTTTCAGCGCCATCAAGGCCCTCGACAGCGTTGACTTCGAGGTACGCCGTGGAGACATCGTCTCTATCATCGGCCCCAACGGCGCCGGTAAGACCTGCCTCATCAACTGCGTCAGCGGCTACTACCACCCGGAACAGGGAGAGATCACCTTCCAGGGACGGGAACTGGTGGGCCTGAAACCACACCAGGTGGCCCGCGCCGGTATCGCGCGCACCTTCCAGGACCCCACCACCTACCCCTCCATGACGGCGCTGGAGATACTGATGGCGGGGCGCTTCCGCCACACCCGCACCACCCTGCCCGAGGCATTCTTCTACTTCGGACGCAGCCGCTGCGAAGAGATCGCCAGCCGCACCCTGGTGGAAGAGATCATCACCTTCACCGGCATCGGGGAACTGCGACGCCTGCCGCTGGCCGCCATGAGCTACGGACAGCGCAAGCAGGTGGAGATCGCCCGGGCGCTGGTGATGCAGCCCGAAGTGATGCTCCTCGACGAGCCGATGAGCGGACTTGACGAGGTGATGAAAGAGATCGTCAGCGATCTCATCATGGAGATGTACCGGTGGGGCATGACGATCGTGCTGGTGGAACACGACATCCAGGCGGTGCTGGAACTGTCCCACCGCGTCATCGTGCTGGACCACGGACAATTGATCTGCCAGGGCACCCCCGAGGAAATCTGCGGGGACGCGCGCGTGGCGGCGGCCTACCTCGGTGACGAGGCCCCGGTGCCCGCGGACGGTAATCAATGAGCTCCGGCACGATACTGCTGCAACTGCTCGTCTCCGGCATACTGGTGGGCGGCGTCTACAGCCTGATCGCGATGGGCTTCGTGATCACCTACCGGAGCGCCGGTGTATTCAACATCGCCTACGGGCAGTTCGCCGTCTACGGGGCCTATTTCGCCTGGACGTTCCTCGGGTCCGCGCAGGAACCACACCTGCCGCTGGCGCTCGGTCTCTTCCTGACGCTGGTCAGTGCCATCGCCTTCGGGCTGACGGTGGAATTCGTGCTCTTCCGGCGCCTGGTGGGGAAGCCGCTTTTTGTCGGTTTCATGGTCTCCCTGGGGCTGCTCGCGGTGCTGCACGGCACGGTGGTGCTGATCTGGGGACAGGACCCGCGCTCCCTGGCGACCACCATCCCGGTGGGGCCGATTAGGGTGGGTGAACTGGCGCTGGCCAGGGAATACGTCTGGAGCTTCGCGCTGGCGCTGGCGGCCGGCATCGGCTTCTATTATTTTTTCAAGCGCAGCCGCCTGGGCCTGGCGATGCGCGCCGCCTTTGACGACCAGGTGGCGGCCAGACTGCTCGGTGTCAGCGCCAGCCTGAACGCCCAGATCGCCTGGGTGCTCTGCGCCGTCATCGCCACCATCGGCGGCATCCTGCTGGCGGTCACCAGCGGCGTCAGCCCGATGTTGAGTAACCTGGCGCTGGTGGTGCTCGCGGTAGTGCTCATCGGCGGTATGGACTCCCTGGTGGGCTGCATCTATGGCGGCATCATACTGGCGGTGGGCACCAACCTGGCCGCCTTTTACTTGGGGCCATATCTTTCCGGCATCGAGGGCGTCTTCGGCATGCTCCTGATACTGGTGGTATTGTTATTCCGCCCCGCTGGGCTGATGGGTTCCCGCCCCATCGAAAGAGTCTGATGACGAAACGACGCGCCAGGGGCAAGGTTGATTACGCCAGGGACATGGCGCTGGTCAAGGGTGGGCAGCAATGGACGCTGTGGGGCGTCACCATGGTGGTGCTGCTGCTGGTGCCCTGGCTGATGGAACGCGGCGCCGTTGGCGGCGGCTGGGTGATCTGGCTGAACTACACCCTGATCACCATCATCGCCGTGCTCGGCCTGAACGTGGTCACCGGCATAACGGGGCAGATCAGCCTGGGCCATGCCGCCTTCGTGATGGTGGGTGGTTATACCCTCGGTTCGCTCACGATGCACGCCGGCTGGCCGTACTGGGCGGCCATCCCGGGCGCGGTACTGGTATCGGCACTGCTTGGGGCATTGATCTCCATCCCGGCGATGCGTCTCAAGGGTTTCTACGTGGCGGTGGTAACGCTGGCCTTCTTCTTCGTGGCGCAGTTCGTGATCGGCAAGCTGGACTTCTTGGGCAGCGCCATGGGCCTGCTCGGCATTCCTTCACCCGTGGTCCTGGGCTTCAAGTTCCGCGGTGACCTGGCCTGGTACTACCTGCTGCTGCCGATCATGATGCTGATGGTGATCGGCGCCGCCAACCTCAGGCGCTCACGGCTGGGACGCGCCATGCTGGCGGTGCGGGACAACGAGGTGGCCGCTGCCTCCCTGGGCATCCAGGTGTCACGCATCAAGCTGATCGCCTTCTTCGTGGCCGGGCTCTACGGCGGACTGGCGGGCAGCCTCTGGGCCGGTTATCTCGGCGTGGTCAGGCTGGACCAGTTTGATTTCTGGCAGTCCGTCTGGTACCTGGCGATGATTCTGGTGGGTGGCGCGGGGAGCACCAGCGGGGCCATCGCGGGCGTCATCTTCCTGCGCCTGGTGCAGCAGGTATTACATCTCGTCGGCGGCGCCCGGATACTGCCGCTTTCCGCCACTGACACCGTCTACGTGACCTATATCCTGAACGGGGTGATCCTGATCCTCTTCGTCACCTTCAAGCCATACGGCCTGATCTCCGTCTGGCAGAAGTTCCGTATCAACTACAAACGCTGGCCCTTCGGGGTCTGATGGGGAAATATGCTGCAGCTGAATGAAATCAGGGTGGTCTACGGTGGCGTCGTGTTGGCGCTCGACGAGGTCAGCCTGAAGGTTGACGCGGGCGCCGTGGTGGTGCTGCTGGGCAATAACGGCAGCGGCAAGTCAACCACCATGAAGGCCATCAGCGGCGCTCTAAGTACCGAGGAAGGGGAGCTGGAGCGCGGCAGCATTACCTTCGAGGGGCGGCGGCTGGACAACGTTTCCCCGGAAGGGGTGGCGCGCCTCGGCATCCGTCACGTGTTGCAGGGGCGCTCTATTTTCGCACACCTGACGACGCAGCAGAACCTGCTGCTGGGCGCATATCTGCGGCGGGACCGCGCCGAGATCGCGTCCGACCTGGAAAAGGTCTACGGTTACTTCCCGCCACTGCGGGCACTGGCGGGCAATACCAGCGGTTATCTCTCCG
>CAZPSW010000143.1:2234-4543 GCA_964589255.1 uncultured Dehalococcoidales bacterium | reverse complement strand
CGCGCCGGCGTCAGCCAGCATTTCACTGACCGCGGCGCTGACCTCCGCCCCGGATACCCGGGCGCCCAGCCCCAGGTGCCGCGCCAGGCCGTGAACCGCGAAGGCCCGGCTCATGGCGGCCTCGGATTCGTTCTGCGAGAGCAAGAGCAGCGGCGCGCCGCTGGCCGCCGCCTCGTACTTCGTCAGCCCGCCGGCGCTGACCACCAGGTCCGCGCGCCGCATCAACGCCGCCATTTGTGAAGTCTCAAATATCAGTTCACCGTGCCCTGGCATGATGGCCGCCAGTGCCTCGCAGTGATCCTCTGCGAAGGCGGTTCCCGCCACCACCATCAATTTCAGTCCCAACGGTATTAACGCCCGCGCCACCCTGGAGGTTAGGCCGCGGGGGTCACTGCCACCCATCGTCACCAGCACCGTGTCCGCCGGTTCCCGCACCGCGTGTGGCGCCGCGCCCGTAAACTCATCCCGCAGCACGAAATATTCCGGCCCCAGCCGCAAATTCGCGGCCCGGGTGTTTTCCCCCAGCGCTGACACCGCGTCGAGGTAAGGAATGATCTTCAGGTGACAGTCAAAATCGGTGCTCGAAGGGTCATCGAAGGCGGCCACCTTGAGGCCACCCGCCATGAGACCCGCGAAAAGTGAAATGTATTCGTCACGGCGCGCCAGCCAATCGCTGTTGGAAAGATCGGCCAGCACCAGCCGCGCCCCGGCGGCAAGCGCCGTCCGCAGGGTGAAAGCGGCGTCCGCGTCCGTGTCCGCGCCGCCGGCCAGCGTCGCCAGGGCAAACCCGGCGTCGCCCACCGCCCGCGCCAGTTCCAGGGGAGCATCCCGCATCACGAAAACGGAATTAACATGGTCCGCCTTGAGGTGTAGCGCCAGCGCCAGGCAGCGCGCCAGGTGGCCCGTGCCCAGGCTCAGTGAGGCATCAACGCGAAATAATACCGCAGGCGTGGCCATCAATCAAAGCTCGTCACGGCGCGCCGTATCTCACGGGCCCGGCTGGGCATTGAAATATTCGTCCCGCAGTACGCTCATGCGCACGCCGTCATAATAGCGCCCGTTACGGTAGATGATCTGGCGCATGCCGCCCTCGTGCACGAAACCGGCCTTCTGATAGGAGCGGATGGCAGCGGTGTGCTCCGCGTTGACGCCCAGGAAGATGCAGTTCAGGTTGAGGTGCCGGAAGCCGTAAGCCAGCGTCAGCCGGGTGGCCTCGGTGCCGTAGCCCCGGCCCCAGTAGTTTTTTTCACCGATCGCGATGCGAAATTCGGCGAGGCGGCTGACCCAGTTGATGGCGTATAGCCCGACGTTACCGATGTGGCTGTCACTGGCCCGGTCCACTACCGCGAAGGCAACGTCATTGGGGCTGGAAGCGACCCGGTCGTACTCCCGCACCAGTGCTTCCGGGGTATTGGGCATGGCGCCCATGAACATAAACTCGGTCACCGCGGCATCATCCGCCCAGCGAGCCATATTACCGCCAAGGTCCGCGTGCACCAGGCCACGCAGGTAAAGCTTGTCCCCGCTGCTGAAAGGCTGCGCCATCTTAACCTCCACCGTCTCCGATGACGCGGTAGTAAGCCACCACTTTGCGCACCGCGCTGATGACGTCGGACACGTCCGCGTCGGTCATGGCCGGGAAAACGGGCAGCGTCAGGGCGCGGGCGTAATAGTCTTCCGCCACCGGGTGGTCTCCTTCGCAGCAGCCGAATTCACGCCCGTAATACGGTTGCCGGTGTACCGGGATATAATGCACGCCGACGCCGATGTTCTCCGCCCTCAGGGCGTCATAGATACGCTTCCGGTCGACGCGGAGGCGTTCCCGGTTCAGTTGTATCACGAAGAGGTGGTAGACAGGCGACACGCCGGCCCGCGTCCGCGGCAAGGTGATCTCCGCGAGGTCACCGAGTTCATCGCGGTAACGCGCCGCGATCTGGCGGCGCCGCGCGATGAAATCATCGAGTTTGCGCAGCTGGCTCAGGCCCAGCACGCATTGAAAATCAGTGATGCGGAAGTTGTGCCCCAAGCGCTCGATGCTGTAAAACCAGCCGCCGTCGTCAGCGTCACCGCGGACGATGCCGTGATGGCGAAACTCCATCAGGCGCTGATAGTATGCCGCGTTGTCGGTGAGCACGATGCCGCCCTCACCGGTGGTGATGTGCTTCACCGGGTGAAAACTGAGCACCGTCATGTCCGCCAAACTGCCGACACGTTTTCCGTGGTAGGTGGCGCCCAGGGAATGGGCGGCGTCCTCAATCACCAACGCCCCGGCCTGGCGCGCCAGCGCCATGATCTCATCGAGGTCCGTC
>CAZPSW010000143.1:0-2224 GCA_964589255.1 uncultured Dehalococcoidales bacterium | reverse complement strand
ACTTTGGTACGCGCCGTGATGCGCCTTTTGATGTCCACGGGGTCCGCGTTCAGGGTGTCCGGCTGCACGTCACAGAAAATCGGGGTGCCGCCGCAATAGACCACCGCATTCGCGGTGGCGGCAAAGGTCATGGTGGGCACCACCGCTTCATCACCGGCGCCGATACCGGCCACCGCGCAGGCGGCGTGCAGGGCCGCGGTGCCGCTGGAGACCGCCACCGAGTAACGTGCCCCGCAGTAGTCCGCCACCGCGGCCTCGAACTCGGCAACGTTGTCTCCCTGGGTGATCCAGGCACCCCGGAGCACGGCGGTTACGGCGGCGATGTCGGCGTCGTCAATCAAGTGATGGCCGTATGGCAGCAGCGTTTCCCTGACGGGCACACCGCCCTCAATCGCCGGGATCGCCTCCAAGCTACATCTCCTCAACCATGGCGCGCAGTTCCGCCTGGCCCAGCCAGCGTTCATTACGGTCGCTGCTGAAGGTAAAATCAGTCGCCACCGGCCGCCCGCCGGGGATTTGCTCCCGGGACCAGTAGGCGTGTTCCGGTTCGATCACGAAATAGTCGTCCAATTCCACCGCGTGGCGCGCCTCTTCCGGCACGAAGAGCATCTCATGCAGTTTTTCGCTGGGGCGGATGCCGATGATCTTACGCTTCGCCTCTGGGGCCACCACGTCGGCGACGTCGGAGACGCGCATGCTGGCCATCTTAGGCACGAAGACCTCGCCGCCGCGCATCCTGCCCAGGCTGGCGATGACAAAACGCACCCCCTCTTCAAGGGTGATCCAGAAGCGCGTCATGCGTTCGTCGGTGACGGTGATCTCACCGCTCTTGCGTTGCTCCAGGAAGAGTGGTACCACGCTGCCGCGGCTGCCGATGACGTTACCGTAACGGGTGCAACTGAAGCGGGTGCGGCCGGAGGTGTAGACGTTCGCCTGCACCACCACGCGTTCCATCACCAGCTTGGTGGCGCCATAGAGGTTGATCGGTTGCACCGCCTTGTCGGTGGAAATGGCGAGCACCTGGCTGACGCCGGAATCGATGGCGGCATTGACCACCGCGAGGGCGCCGTCAACGTTGGTGCGTACCGCCTCGATGGGATTGTATTCACAGGCCGGCACCTGTTTCAGGGCGGCGGCATGGACCACGATGTCAACCCCATCCATGGCGCGGTAGACACGTTCCTTGTCCCTGACGTCACCGATGAAAAAGCGTAGCCGGGGGTCATCCCCGAAGCGCATCCGCATCTGTTCCTGCAGGTATTCACCGCGGGAGAAGACGCGCACCGTTTTGGGACTGAACTCACGTAGCGCGATCTCCACAAATTTCTGCCCGAAAGAACCGGTGCCGCCGGTAACCAGTACCACCTTGTCCTGCATCTCAACTCCCCGCCGCTTTTACGGCACGCCGTGCCTGGTCACTTCGCGTTACGTAAACTCGGGTTCATTATAGTTAAACGAAGCTCAGGCGTCAAAGTTAGCCTAACCGCTCAGCCGCAGCTTTACAGGTGCCGGGCAACAGGGGTAAAATTACTGCGCACCGCGCGGGTGTAACTCAGTGGCAGAGTGGCTGCTTCCCAAGCAGCAAGTCGAGGGTTCGAATCCCTTCACCCGCTCCAACCAACGGGATTTAGCCTCAACTTGCACTTGCTGCTTCAGATCTACGGGGTCGATAGGTTAGCAATAGCTCCTGAAAAACATGCTGCTTCGGTTCATGTAAGGAGGCTAATCTATGGAACATCTACCCGTACCCAGGCAACAAGTAAAATTGGAAAACAGGCACGAACTCGACGTGCTGCTTCGGGGCTACGACGTCTGCTACCGCGCCGAAGCCAAGTCCCCCAAAACGATCCGCCTGACCAGCTCGATCGTGATGCTATTCCGCGACTTCCTCTACCAGGAAAACCTGCCCACCGACGCCACCCGCATCGGCGTCCCCGAGATCCGCCGCTTCATCCTCCACCTCCAGCAGTCCCAGGTCTACGCATCCCATCCGCACGTGCGCACCGGCCCTCGGCGCCAGCTCTCCGGCCAGACCGTCAACACCTACCTCAGGATGCTACGCGCCTTCTGGAGCTGGCTGGTCCGCGAAGGCATCATCCGCAGGAACCCCTTCTTCGACCTGAGGCTACCCAAGGCACCGCACAAGGTGATCCCTACCTTCAGCCACGACCAGCTCAAGGCTTTTTTCAAGGTCATCCCGAGCCGAGGCCCGATCGGCAACCGC
>CAZPSW010000142.1:3784-4556 GCA_964589255.1 uncultured Dehalococcoidales bacterium | reverse complement strand
GCGGGCGGACCCGCGAGTAGCCGCCGGCATGGCGCGCTTCGGCATTACCGGGGCGCGCGTTTTCGGCATCACCATGCCGGTACTGATCGGGCTGGCAAAAAAGGTCGGCCACGACCACGCACTGGCGCTGAAACTCTGGGCGGTACCGGGGCGCGAAACGCGCGTGCTGGCGGCGCTGCTGGACGACCCTGAAATGGTCACCGGGGCGCAAATGGAAGCCTGGGTGCGGGACTTCGATAGTTGGGAGGTCTGCGACCAGGCGATCATGAAACTCTTCGAGAAGACGCCCTTCGCCTGGGACAAGGCGCTCGCCTGGTGCCGTGAGGATGCCGAGTTCGTGAAGCGCGCCGGTTACGTGCTGATGGCGCGGCTGGCGGTCTCCGACAAGCACGCTTCTGACGCCTCCTTCAACCCCTTCTGGGCGGAGATTAAACGCGGCGCTACGGACCCGCGCAACTTCGTGAAGAAGGCGGTCAACTGGGCGCTGCGGCAGATCGGCAAGCGTAACGCGGCGCTCAACGCCAAAGCGGTCACGCTGGCGCGTGAGATCGCGCTGCTGGAGGCATCGGCCGCCAGATGGGTCGCCGCGGATGCCCTGCGGGAGCTGACGTCACCGGCCGTACAGGCGCGGCTCAGGCGGCGGGCCTGACCCCCACGTGCACCGTGGCGGAACCCAGCGTCAGGCGGTGAAAACGGACTTGTGTCAGTCCCGCGGAGCGCATCATTTCCGCCACCGCCTCCGGCTCCGGGAAGTTCTTGATTGTGTCTGGTA
>CAZPSW010000142.1:0-3774 GCA_964589255.1 uncultured Dehalococcoidales bacterium | reverse complement strand
GGCGCTTCCCGGAGATGATACCGCCAAGGTACGGCGCGATACGAAAGAGGTAGAGGTAGTAAAACCAGCGTATCAGGGGCTGGTTGGGGCGCGTCAGTTCCAGGGTGACGACGCGGCCACCCGGTTTCACCACCCGCGCCGCTTCCCGCAGCAGGCCGGGCACGTCAGCCACGTTACGCAGCGCGTAACCCACGCTGACGCCGTCGAAGATGGCGTCCGGGAAGGGCAGCCGCAGCGCGTCCCCCAGCACCAGGTCCAGGCGCCCGCGGGCCGGGTCCTGCCCCAGCCGTTTCAGTCCCACGCGCAGCATCTCCGGGCTGAAATCAAGGCCGGTGATGCGGATTTCCGGATGGCGTTTTAACATCGTGCGCGCCAGCATCAGGGTGCCGGTGGCGACGTCGAGCACATGATCGCCGGGAAACAGGTGGCACTGCTGCACGGTGAAGACACGCCAGGCCCGGTCCATACCGAAGCTGAGCCAGGTATTGAGGAAATCATAGGTACCGGCGATGGTGGCGAACATCTCCAGCACGAAGGCGCGCTTATCCTGCATCGGCGGTTTACTCGCTGGCCATCATTTCCGGGGTCGGTTTGGTGTAGGCGGCATTGACCTGGGAGAGCGGGTGTTGCGAGATGTTGAAGTTGCGCGGCTCGCGGAACGTGCGCAGGTTTTCCAGCTTGCCCTGCGTTTTCAGCCGGTCATAGATCAGCACCCAGGCGCAGTCCTTCTCCGGGCCGGCCTCGCACTTACCGTTACTGGTACCGCCGCAGGGGCCGTTGAGCAGGCTCTTGGCGCAGATGGTGATGGGGCAGATGCCGCCGTATTCGCCGAGCACACAGGCCCCACAGGCGCGGCAGTTTTCCGCCCACTCGCCCTCGTCGCGGGTGTAACCGATGAAGCGGGTATCCAGCGCTGGCAGTACCGGGATGTCCGGTATCTGCTGTGCCAGGAACTGCACCCCGGCGCCGCAGGCCATGGAGAGTACGGTGCCGTACTCGCGGGCCTTGTCGATGATCGGTTCAATGTACTCGATGTCGCACTGGCGCTGGATGGTGTCCTCGCAGACATCCACCTGGCGGCCCTCTTTAGCGTAGAGCATGCGCAGTTGCGTCCCCAGCAGTTCCACCTCTTTCTCGCCGCCGGCCATGCAGACTGCGACGCAGGTGCCGCAGCCCAGGATCAGTACTTTATCCAGGTTTTCCAGCTTTTCCGAGATCTCTGCGAATGGTTTCCTTTCACCAACGATCATGCCGTGGTTACCCCCTCTCTGGCTTTCAAGGGACTCGGTCCCAGGTCCCGGGCGCGCTGTGTCATCTCATTACACGCCTGGGCGAAGAGCGGCGCGTCCGAAGCGCCGAAGTTGAACATCTCCAGCCGCTCCGGCTCAATGCCGACCTCTTGCAGTAATTGCTTGGCCTGGTTCACCCGCCGTTTTGCTCTCAAATTTCCTTCCAGGAAATGACAATCGCCTTCCTCTCAGCCGGCCACGAAGGCGGCGTCGACACCGTCTTCGAAGGCCTTCATCAGGTGCAGCGTGTCAATGCGGCCAGTGCACATCACCTTCACGATACGTACGTTGGGAGCGTATTCCAGGCGCATTGAGCCGGCCAGGTCCGCCGCGGAATAGGCGCAGTAGTGGCAGCAGAAGGCAATCACTTTTGGTTCGTAACCCTCGGCCATTTCTCCTCCAGTAGTCATGTTTCGCTGAGCACCCGGCTCTTGGCCACGATCTGGGCGTCCGCGTAATGCTGGGTGGTAATTGCTTTCCTGGGGCAGGCCCCGGCGCAGATACCGCAGCCATGGCAGGCGGCCGTCTCGATGGCGGCGAACCCGTCTGAGCCAATCCGGGGCACGCTGAAGGGGCAGCTGCGTACGCAGGTGAGGCAGGCGACGCAGCGGTCCTTGTCCACCACCGAAACCACGCCACCGGCCATGAGGAAGGGCTGTGAGAGCACCGTCACCGCGCGTGAGGCCGCCCCCTGCGCCTGGGCGATGGCCTCGCCGACGAATTTTGGGGCGTGGGCCAGCCCGCAGAGATACATCCCTTCGTTGACGAAATCCAGCGGGCGCAGCTTCATGTGCGCTTCCATGAAGAACTTGTCCACCGTCAACGGCAGCTTGAGCAAGCTGGCGAATTCTTCGGCGTCAAGCTGGGGGCGCACCGCCGCGGAGAGTGCCAGCACGTCCGGCCGGAGCTCGATCATGGCGCCCATGACATCATCATAGACGGTAACCCGGAGTTGGCCGTCAACCTGCTCCACCAGCGGTTTGGAATCCAACTCAAAGCGGATGAAGGTCACCCCCAGGTCCCTGGCGCGACGGTATAACAGTTCCTTCATGCCATAGGTGCGAATGTCCCGGTAAAGGATATAGACCTCGGTCTCCGGGCGCGCCTCTTTGATCTTGATGGCATTGTTTACCGCCTGGGTGCAGCAGACGCGGGAGCAGTACATGTGCTCCCCCTCGCGGGAGCCGACGCACTGGATCATGGCCACCGCGTCGGCCTTCTTGAGCAGCGGCGTTTCCCCGGTGATCTCCTTCTCCAGTTCCAGCTGCGTCATGACGCGCTCGTTTTCACCGTAGAGGTATTCCGCGGGCCGGTATTCCCGGCCACCGGTGGCGATCACGGTGACGCCGTGCTCGATCGTTTCCACGCTGCCGTCCGCGGCGGTGATATCGGTGCTGTAATTGCCCAGGTAGCCGCCGTAATGCAGCAAGCTGGCCCCGGTATGCACCGTGATGCGTGGGTCCTCGCTGACCTCCGCCACCAGGGCTTTAAGCAGCGCCACCGGGTCCCCGCCCTCTTCAAGATAGGTCAGGTTGGGCAGGTTGCCGCCGAGCTCGGGCTCGCGCTCGATCAGGGTGCAGTCATAGCCCTGTCGCGAGATGTGCCGCGCCGCCGTCATGCCGGCCAGCCCGCCGCCGACCACCAGGGCGCGGCGTTTGACCTCCGCCGGGGACTGGTGCAGCGGGTTCAGGGTGCGCGCCCGGGCCACCGCCATGCGCACCAGGTCCTTGGCCTTGGCGGTGGCTTCCGGCATGTGGCTGGCATGCACCCAGGAGCACTGGTCCCGGATGTTGGCCATTTCAAAGAGATACTTGTTTAGCCCGCCCTCGCGGATGGTGTCCTGGAAGAGCGGTTCGTGGGTGCGGGGGCTGCAACTGGCCACCACCACGCGGTTGATGTTCTTGTCCTTGATGGCGTCGATGATCTTGGTCTGGGTATCGGTGGAGCAGGTATAGAGGTTCTCTTCGGCGTGCACCACCCCCGGTAGCGTGGCCGCGTACTCTGCCACGCCGGGCACGTCAACCACCCGCGCGATGTTGGAACCGCAGCGGCAGACGAAGACGGCGACGCGCTCGTCATCACCGGAGATTTCCGTCTCCGGCGGGTATTCTTTGTCCGTCACCAAGGTGCCGCGGGCCCCCTCGATGCCCTCCGCGGCAAGGCAGGCGGCGGAGGAAGCGTTCATCACCGATTCGGGGATGTCCATCGGCGTCTCGAAGGCGCCGGCCACAAAGACGCCACGGCGTGAAGTGACACCCGGTTTCAGGGGGTCGGTGGCGCAGAAACCGAAGCGGTCAAGGGCAACGTCGAGCCTTGCCGCGAGTTCCCGCGCGCCCGGTTCCGGCACCAGGCCCACCGAGAGCACCACCAGGTCAAATTCCTCGGCCACTTTCACCCCGTCGTCGCCGCAGTATTCCAGCAACAGGTTGTGGCTCTGTTGTAATTCCTTGACGCCGGAGACGATGCCGCGCCGGTAGCGTACCCC
>CAZPSW010000141.1:1652-4615 GCA_964589255.1 uncultured Dehalococcoidales bacterium | reverse complement strand
CTCTTTTCAAAGCGCCGCGCCAAGTGGTATCCTTTGGGAGGCTCGAAAAATCAGGGCAGCGCGGCAGAAGGGGGTCACCGATGGAAATTGAACAATCGTTGTCCGGCGCCACCGAAACGATCAAAAACCTGTTCAAACGGATGCCACTGTCCGACGACGAGATGATGATCAGCCTGGGGCTGTTCACACGTACCGGGGTACTGGCCAAGATTCTCTTCATTGACGAACTCTATAACATGATACGGAACGTGCCCGGCGACATCCTGGAATTCGGCTGCTGGGCGGGCCAGAACCTGGTGCTTTTTGAAAACATGCGGGCCATTTACGAACCCTTCTACCCCCGCCGCATCGTCGGTTTCGACACCTTCAAGGGTTACGTCGCGGACGGCACGGGGCAGGGGCTGGACGCGGCGGGCAACTACGTCATGCCCGACGATTACCCTGATTACATCGCTCAACTACTCCAGGCGCATGAAGCCAATAACGTGGCCGCGCCGGGGCGCTGCCGCGTGGTGCCGGGGGATGCCGCCGTATCCATCACCGGTTACCTCAGGGACAACCCGCCGTCGGTGGTGGCGCTGGCCTATTTCGACATGGCGCAGTACGAACCGACGCTGAAATGCCTTGAGGCCATCAAGCCACACCTGGTGCGCGGCGCGGTGATCATGCTGGACGAATACAATGACCCGAAATACCCCGGCGAGACGGCCGCTTTCAACGAGGTCTTCGGGGCATCAGACTACCAGATCTGTAATTCCCGGTTCGCGCCGGGGAGGGCCATCATCAGGCTGGCGTAGCCGCAGCGTTCCGGCCACTGCGGATCACGGTGAGCGCCCCGTCCCCAACGTTAAAAAGCAGATCAATGACTGACATGTAGGGCAGGAAATCACCGTGCTGCTGCGTGTAAACCGGGTGCGTGTATGCCTGGTAGCGCAGCGCGACGTTGTTCCCCGGAAAGAGATTATCCTGTTCAATGTAGCCGCGCGCGCCCGCCGGTGAAAGGTAAGCGTCCGCGCCCACCTTTTTACAGACGTCCACTAGCAGCGCCACCCGGTCCCCGGTCACCGGCAGTGTGGAACTCCTGATGATCTCGGTGCCGATGCCGGTGGCCTCGCAGAGCCAGAGGATGAGATCATAATTCAGGTCGGCGAGGTGAGAGTGGCCCCGGCGCAGCACCCCGGACAGACCCTCGATGCAAGCGCCGTAGTAGGGCGCCCTGCCGTAATTGTGTTCCAGGGCTTTGAGGTGCTTCTCCGCGAAACCGCTGCTGTCATCCAGCTGCACCTGGTCTATCTTCTGGTCACGCTGGCCCCTGGAGAAAACGGGCACGGTGAGGAATAATTCACCGGCCGGGGTCTTGATGCGGTTGCGCTGCTGCCAGGAGCGGCGGTCAAACTGCACCGAATCCAGCAGCACGAAGATGTCACTCTGATCGATGAGGTCAAAATACCCCAGCCAGGGCAGGTAGGTGGGTTGCATGATGGTGGCGGTTCGCATCGCTCCTATCCCTGGAATACCGCTCAGTCCCTGACCTGAACCAGCGCCGTGCGGTTATCGAGGACCTTGTGGAAAGCCCGGATGATGTCATCAACGTCCTCACGCGTGGCCGGGGGTCTGAGCACACCGGTGGAGATCAGGCCCGCCTCGTGCAGGCCCTCGGTGACGGGACAGAGCCCGGCTTCATAGCTTACGTTCTGACCGAAATAGCGGTAGATGAAGGGCTTGTTCTGGTGGTAGATGGGGTTCAAATATAGTGGCCGCACGTAACCGCCGCCGAAGGGAATGCCCTCCGTCTGTAAAGCCTTGATGAATAAATCACGGGAAATGCCCAGCCGCGCGGCGTCATACTTCACGGGGTAGGCGAAATAGACGTGCTTCACATATTCCGGCACCAGCGGCGGGGTGAGGCCGTCGATACCCGCCAGCGCCGCGGAGAGGTAATCCGCCAGCTCGATGCGCCACCCGTTCAGGTGGTCCAATTTCTTTAGCTGCGCCATGCCCAGCGCCGCCTCCAGTTCCGTCATGCGGTAGCCCCAGCCGAGGATGTCGGCACGGTAGGTCCGGTGGGTCTGGCTCTCCAGTATCACCTCGCCGTGGTTCCTGACCATGCCGGCCACGGTGGCGATGTCCGCGTCATCCGTAATCAGCATGCCGCCTTCACCGGTCATCATGTTCTTTGATTCGGTGAAGGAAAAGACGCCGCAATCACCGATGGTGCCGACGCGCCGGTTCTTATAGGTGGCGCCAGGTGCCTGGGCGCAGTCCTCGATGACCTTCAGTTGGTGCTTCCCGGCCAGCGCCATGATGGCATCCATGTCCGCGGCACCACCGAAGAGATGCACCGGGATGATAGCCCGCGTGCGCGGTGTCACCGCCTTTTCCGCCTGGGCCGCGTCAAGGCAGAAGATGTCCGCGTCAATGTCCGCGAAAACTGGGATCGCATTATGCATCAGGCAGCAGGTGGCAGTGGAAGTGAAGGTGTAGGGCGGTACGATCACTTCCTCCCCGGCGCAGACACCGCAGGCCACCACCGCGGCGTGTAGTGCTGAGGTGGCCGAATTAAAGGCCACCGCGTGGGCCACCTCGTGATAGTCCGCGAACTCACGTTCGAAGCGGCGTATCCTGACGCCGCCCAGGAAGTGCTCCCCGGGGGAGGCGACGAAGGTGGAAAGCTGGCCGCTATCCATGACCTCCTGCACGGCGCGCTTTTCCTCCTCCCCGATCATGGGGTGGGGCGGGAACGGCCTTTCCCTGACCTTGCCGCCACCCAGTAACGCTAGTTTTTCCGCCAATATCGGCTCCTTATTGGGACCTGATTTCCACCAGGCTTTTTTTCAGGGGCAAGGTGACGCGGCACCCGGCCGCCGCCGCGGACTCATAACAGGCGCAGATCAACTCCAGCGCGGCGCGCCCATCGGCGCCACTGGAAACTGAGGCGGCGCCCCCGTCAAGACAGGCCACCA
>CAZPSW010000141.1:0-1642 GCA_964589255.1 uncultured Dehalococcoidales bacterium | reverse complement strand
CCACCGCATTTTGCACCAGTTTCCCGGGGGGTGTCACCGTGACCGGGGAAGGTGCGGTGTACAGTTCGCGCAGGCCGGGCAGATTTTCGCTGTCCCGTGGCGCGTGGTATGCCACCTCCGAGCCGTTGCGGCTGATATTGAGGCGACCCGTACTGCCGATGATGTCCAGCTCAAAGATGAAGAAATGCCGGTCATCACAGGCGCGCACGGTACCGTGCGCGCCGCTCTGGAAGCGCAGCGTGACGTCAAAATTGGGATCGTCCGGACTTTCCCACTGGTTACGGCTCCGGTCCGCCTGCACCCAGGCCACCTCCCCGAAGAGAAATCGCAAGAGGTCAAAGACGTGGCTGCCGGTATTGGCGATGCCGCGGCAGTAATAGAAACTGACCTGCTGTATCTGGCCCAGCGCCCCCGCCGCCAGCATCTGCCGCAGCTGCCGGTAAAATTCATGAAAACGGCGCTGGTGGTCCACCTGCAGGAGCACATCGTGACGCGCGCAGAGGGCGATCATTTCATCGGCGTGGGCCAGGGTATCGGCGATGGGCTTCTCACAGAAGATGGCGCGGACACCGGCGGCCACCGCCGCCTTGGTGATGTCCAGGTGCGTGCCGTTCCAGGTGGCGATGCTCAGAATGTCCAGCTTCTCACGGGCCAGCATCTCTTTGTAATCCCGGTACTGCGCGCACACTCCCAGGAGCCCACCGCAGTCCGCCAGCTTGTCTGGCGCGGCGTCACAAAGGGCGGCCAGGGTGACACCGCTCGCGGCCAGGTAAGCCGCGGCGTGACTGTCATCAAAGCCACTGCCGATGCGCCCGCAACCGACGATTCCGGCGCGATTTGTCATGTCCGTCCTTTTTATCAGACCCCGTCAGGATTGAGGGTTCGGGGGGGAGGAAAGCATTTCCCAGGTGACCGGCTCACCGGCCCTGATGTCCCGCTGCGCGGTGAGCCCGGTCAGGGCCGCAAGATACCGTGGCTTGATGCCCCACGCCGGGCGGCGGGTGAGCAGCATCTGCGGTGTGATGGGCGCGCCCTTCGGGATGTCCACCGCCGCGGTGATGCTTTCGCGGCGCGCCTGAGCCTTTTCTTCGGGCAGCATGTCCTTCAGAGATGAGCCCAGGCTGGCCTCAACGTCCCGGATGGCGGTCACCATCTGCTTCAATTCGCCGGGTTCCAGGGCATAACCGTGGTCCGGTCCTTTCATATCACGGCTCAGCGTGAAGTGCTTCTCAATAATGCGCGCGCCACGGGCCACCGCGGCCAGGGTGACTCTGAAACCCAAAGTGTGATCCGAAAAGCCGACCGGTACCCGGAAGGCCTGCCACAAAGTGTCCATCACCCGCAGGTTCACCTGGGCGGGCGCCGCCGGATAGAGGGAGGCGCATTGCAGCAGCATGATGTCTTCATTGCCCACCGCGCGCACTACGTCCACCGCGGTGCCAACGTCCGCCAGGTCACACATGCCGGTGGCGATGATCATCGGTATTTGATGGGCCGCAGCCTGGCGCAGCAGGGGCAGGTTCACCGTCTCCGAAGAGGCCCACTTGTAGGCCGGTACGCCTGCGTCGTGGAGCACCTCAACGGACTCCGGGTCAAAGGGACTGGCGAGGAAGATCAGCCCCCGCGCCCGCGCCTGGGCCGC
>CAZPSW010000140.1:0-4632 GCA_964589255.1 uncultured Dehalococcoidales bacterium | reverse complement strand
GTCCAGCGCTCGGGCGAAGGCGCGGCGCACCAGCGGGTCATCGAAGGGCGAGGCGGCCATGTTGAAGCCGACGTAATAATAGCTTATCTCAGGTGAAACGTGGAGCTGGCTGGCGAAAGGCCCCGCCGGGTCCGAGACGCGGTCAAAATAAGCCACCGAGACACCGGCCACGTCAACCTGGTCCGTCTCATAAAGCTGTATCGAGCTGGCGGTCAGAAAGCGGTAGATGACACGGTCCAACCGGGCACGCTCGCCGTGGTATTCGGGGTCCGTGCCCAGGTCCAGTTTGGACAGGCTGAAAGGACCGGTGCCGTTGGGACGATGCCACCAATCACTGCCCCGCGAAACGTCATCGATGTCAACCACGAAAGCGGCGGGGTAAGTCAACTTGGAAATGAAATAGCTCTTCGGAGTGTCGATGGTGACCTCAAGGGTCAGCGCGTCAATCACCCGCACGCCGCTGATCTCCCGGCTGGCCCCGGAGATAACGTCCGCCACGCCGACGATGTCCCCGAGGTAACTGGCCGCCGTCTGGGACTGTGTCTGCGGCAGGCTGGCACGCTCCCAAGACTGCTTCACCTGCGCCGCGCCGACTTTTTTACCGTCGTGGAAGGTAACGTCATCGCGGAGGTAAAAGGTGTAGGTTCGTCCGTCGTCGGAGAGGTCCCAGCGCGCGGCGATGTCCGGCAGCACGTTGAGGTCGTCATCCAGGCGCACCAGGCCACTGAAGATTTGCAGGATGTACTGGAACGAGATCACCTCGGAGGACTGTGCCGGGTCCAGCGTCCAGGGGGCTTCTCCGGCGAGGATCAATTTCCCGCGGTTTGGAGGGGGTGGCGGCGGCGTGGGCAGGGGAACCGGCAGGGTCGTGGTTTCAGGGGCCGGCAGGGCCGCCGGGACAGGCGTCACGGGAGGCACCGGCGGGCTGGCGCAACTGCAGGCGAACAGGCTGACGCTGAGGAGCATTAAGCCCACCAGCAGCAGGAACCCTTTCACGCCCTGTTTACGCAACAGTAAGCCTCCCCACGGCGCTCATATTCAATCAAATCCCGGCGCGGTGCCCGCGGCCACCGCGGCGCGCCAGCGCCGGTCCAGCTCATCCCGGTCAAAGCCGTAGACCTCCAGCAACAGGGCGTCATAGCCGATGCCCTGGCTGAAACGGCGCAGCATCTGGTTGATCCTGTCCTGTCCGTATTCCTGGGACAGGTATTGCACCACGCTCCAACTTTGAGCGTAAGAGAGGGTCACGGTGGTGCTGTCCGCGGAAAAAGGACTGGACAGGCTGCGTACCGATTGCAACGTGCCCTCATCCCTGGCATTGAGCAGCGCCTGGACGGAATCCCGTTCAATGTTGGGTTGGGCCGTCATCGCCAGCCCTTCGTTGAGCCATATCGGCAGGAAGATAAAGGGGTTGTCCGAGAGCTGGTGCACCACCAGGTGCCCGATCTCATGCGCCACCGCATTTTCCCCCCACGCCACGTCGCGCGGCGCAATACCGATAACGATGGCATCAAAGTCCGGATAGGCCCGTCCGCCGGTCCACTCGTTGGCGAAGACCATCGCCCCGCGCAGGTCCTGGGAGTCACCGTAGACGTAAATGTCGATCGGTTCTTCGAGGGTGGTGCCGGCATCCCTGGTGAGGCGTAATACCGCCTCCTCCGCGGCCACCAGCAACCGGTTGCCGAAGGCCCTGTTCCCACGGTACCAGTGCAGCGTGATCATGCCCTGGCTCACATCCTGCCAGGCGTAGCGGTCGTCGTTCACCGTGACGCGCTGCGCTTCAGACTGAGTGGTGTCACCCATGACGTCGGTCACCGTCCACCAGAAATAGACGGCGGTGCCGGGCGGGTAACCGCCGACGCGTCGCATGTCCAGGGTGTACTGGGCGTTGACCCGGGTCGACGGCGGGTATTCCAACTTGACCTCACTGATCACGTCGACGAAGCTGCGCCGCGCCACTCGGTAATGCAGACGCACGTCCCGCACCGGCTGGCTGGCGATGGCCTCGGTGCTGAAGGTCAACCGCAGCGGGAAGTCAACCGACGCGGTGCTGCCCACCAGCCGGATGCCGCTGTCCCCGGCCACCCGCAGCGGAACCATTACCGCGGCGGCCACCATCACCGCCAGCAAGAATACCCTTAAATACTTCACGAATCCTGGCCCATGGTGACGCTGAAATAGGCTTTTGTGAGCCCGTCGAGGTCACCGTCGAGCACCATCTCCGGGTCACCGGTCTGATAGTCCGAGCGGTGGTCCTTGACCATCTTGTAGGGGTGTAAAACGTAGCTCCGGATCTGGTTCCCCCAGCCCGCGGAAACGTGTTTGCCCTTGATCCGTGCCTTCTCTTCTGCCTGGCGCGCCAGTTCCTTTTCCAGCAGCCGTGACCGCAGGATACGCATCGCGATCTCCTTGTTCTGAAATTGGGAGCGTTCGGACTGGCAGTGCACCACGATGCCGCTGGGCAGGTGCGTGATACGCACCGCACTGCTGGTCTTCTGCATGTGCTGCCCGCCGGGGCCGCTGGAACGGAAGGCCTCGATCTTGAGGTCGTCGCCGGCAATCACTATTTCGGTGTCGTCCGCCGCCTCCGGCATGACCTCCACCAGCGCGAAGGAGGTGTGGCGGGCATGGTCCGAGTCGAAGGGGGAGAGCCGTACCAGGCGGTGTACCCCATGCTCCCCCTTGAGGTAGCCGGTGGCGTGGTCCCCGCTGATGCTGACCGTGACGCTCTTGATGCCGGCCTCTTCACCGGGGGTCATGTCCAGCACCTCGGAGCGGTAGCCATGACGCTCAGCCCAGCGCAGGTACATGCGTAGCAGCATCTCTGCCCAATCCTGGGATTCGGTGCCGCCGGCGCCGGCGTGGACCGCCAGCATGGCGTTGTGATCGTCATATTCGCCGCCGAAGGCCAGCGCGATCTCCAGGTCCGCGAGCTGCACCGCGACGGCCTCGATCTCCGCCTGGAGGTCCGTTTCGAGTTCCGCATCGGCTTCGGAAATGGCAAAGAGTTCGGCAGCGTCGGCGAGGCGCGTTTCAAGGCCCCGCCAGGTGGTCACCGTGCGTTGCGCCGCCGCCAGGCGTCGCATTACCTTCTGCGCGGCGCGCGAGTCATCCCAGAAACCCTGGGTCGCCGCCTGTTTTTCCAGCTCCGTGATTTTAGATTCCAGACCGGTGATCTCAAAGACGCTCCAGGGCGTTGGCGACCCGTTCACGCAGTTCCTTCAGGCTGTCTTTCGTCGGTTGCATTGTCTCCCTCGTCCCAAACTGATTATAGCATGCCGCCGCTATCGGGAAAACGTCCCGCGCGGTGGTAAAGTTACGCCCGGGCCCCGCCACCGCCAGATGGTAATTCCGGTCACCGCGGCGCATTGACGCGTGATACCAAGAATGATATCATTATCTGGTTGCGAAAGGATAAAAGGCTGGCCGCCTTCCGGCTGCTCGGTGTTGGTTTTTTCATCGGCTTCTGCATCCTGGGAGGCGTCCTTGGTGGCGTCTGGCTTGACGGCCGGTTCGGCGCCGGCCCCGTTTTCACCCTGGTGGGTCTGTTGCTGGGCCTGGTGCTGGCTTCCGGCGGCGTCTACCGCATGTTGATTCCGCTCCTGCGCAACCGGGACGACGAGGAGGAGAAATAGTGGCGCAGCGGCGTAGGCTTATGGGCTGTTCCATGCCCCTGGCCATCGGTATAATCGCCGTTATTCTGGGCCTCGTTGTACTGGGTTTCGTGATCGGTCCCATTGGTCAGGCCATGTTCGAAATGGAACTGCCGGACTGGGTCGAGAAATATCTGGTGGTCCACGCCCCGAGCCCGCACCTGCCCACCCAGACTGTCTTCCACATTGGCCCCTGGGCGGTGCAGAACACCATCATCGCCACCTGGATCACGATGGCGGTTCTGATTCTGCTGAGCCTGGCCATAAAACGCCGCTCCAAACTGGCGCCGGGGCGCCTGCAGAGCATGTTCGAGGGGCTGCTCGGCTGGCTCTTCGACTTCTGCGTCAGCGTTACCGGGGAGGCCAATGCGCGGCGCTTCTTCCCGCTGGTGGCCACCATCTTTCTCTTCGTGCTCTTCAATGCCTGGCTGGGCCTGATACCGGGTTTCGGCACCCTGATCATGGGTGACGAGCACCACCACGTTGAGGTCATCCGCGCCGCCAACACGGACCTCAACACGCCGATGGCGGTGGCGCTGGTATCCTTCTTCGCCATCTGGGTGGCCGGTTTCAAGTCCCACGGTTTCAAATACCTGGGCAAGTTCTTCCCGCTGCACAAGGTGGGCGCGGCCTACAAAACGCTGTTCACCGGCCACGTCAAGGAAGGCTTAGGCAAGCTCGCCTCCAGCTTCATCGACAGTTTCGTCGGCTTCCTGGAACTGATCTCTGAATTCATCCGCGTCATCAGCTTCACCTTCCGTCTCTTCGGCAACATGACAGCGGGGGAGATATTACTGCTGGTGATGGCGTTCCTGGTGCCTTACGTGGTCTCCGTCATCTTTTACGGCCTGGAGTTGCTGGTGGGCGCCATCCAGGCATTTATTTTCGCCGGCCTGACGGTGATCTTCATCGCCACCGCCAGCCACGAAGAAGAACATTAGGGAAAGCACAAAAACGCAAAGGGGGTAAACATGGAACC
>CAZPSW010000139.1:0-4633 GCA_964589255.1 uncultured Dehalococcoidales bacterium | reverse complement strand
AACGGGCGCGGGCTGAACTTGACCCACGAGGTGCGTGAAGGCATCGCGGGGCATTCTAAGTCCCGTGGCGAGGTGCTCGGCGCTGCCTGGGGTGAGCTTGGCACGCTGGAAGCGGAAGTGGTCCGGCTGGCGGACCTGGTGGCCTTTATCAACCATGACATCGACGACGCCATCCGCGCCGCTGTCATCTCGGACCGGGACCTGCCGTTACAGGCGGTGCGCGTGCTCGGCATGACACGTGGGCAGCGCGTCGGGAAGATTGTGGAGGACGCCATCACCTCCTCCTGGGCGGCCCGTGGTGAGGACCCGGAGGGGGGCAAATCCCGCCCCCGCGTGATGCTCAGCGAGGAGGTACTGGGCGCCGTCGACGTGATGCGTGAATTCCTTTTCGAGAGGGTCTATGACCGCAGTGCCGCCTCCCCGGAGCATGAAGCCGCGCGGCGCACCCTGGCCGGCCTTTATGGCCATTTCCATGATCACGAGGAGGCGCTGCCCCCGGACTACCGGCAGACCGCTGATGATCTCAGCCGCCGCGTGGTCGATTACGTCGCCGGCATGACGGACCGCTACGCCACCAACCTGGCGCAACAATTGGGGGTATCCTGATGACCACTGTCGACGAGGTCAAGCAGCGCCTCGACATCGTGGACGTGGTGGGGCAGTACGTCACCCTGCAGAAGTCCGGGCGTTATTTGAAAGGCGTCTGCCCCTTCCACCAGGAGAAAACGCCATCCTTCTTCGTCTTTCCGGAGCGCCAGAGCTGGCACTGTTTCGGCGCCTGCAACACTGGTGGTGACGTTTTTTCCTTCGTCATGCGGCAGGAAGGAATTGATTTTGGCGAGGCGCTCAGGATGCTCGCGGACCGCGTCGGGGTCACGCTGGAGCGCCGTGCCCCGGAAGACCGGGACGCCCGGGAGCGCCTCTACCTGGTGAATGAAGCCAGCTGCGCCTTCTTCCAGCGCCAGCTCGCTGAAGGTAGCGCGGCACAGCCGGCGCGGGACTACATCGCCAAACGTGAGATATCGGCAGACGCCACCGCTGAGTTCCGCCTGGGCTACGCGCCCGGCGGCCAACGCCCGCTCTACCAGCACCTCCAGGGCATGGGTTACACGGATGCCGAGATGCTCGGCGCCGGGGCGGTGGTGCAGGCCGAGGACGGCAGCATCGGCGACTGTTTCCGTAACCGTTTGATCTTTCCCGTCGTTGATATCAGGGGACAAGTGACCGGTTTCGGGGGGCGGGTGCTCGGTGACGCGATGCCGAAATACCTCAACACCCCGCAGACGGTGCTCTTTGAGAAGAATGCCAGCCTCTACGCCATCAACCTGGCGGCCCCGGAGATTCGCCGCGCGGAGAAGGCGGTGCTGATGGAAGGCTACATGGATGTCATCGCGGCGCACCAGTTCGGATACCGTAACGTCGTCGCGGCCATGGGCACCGCCGTCACGGAGCGTCAGATTGGGGCCATCAGGCGGCTGACGCGGAACCTGGTACTGGCGCTGGACGCCGATGCCGCCGGGCTGGAGGCGATGCGGCGCTGCGTGGCCTATGAGAACGCCCTCGAGGCCGAAGTACGGGTGGTGATACTGAAGATCGCCAAGGACCCGGACGAACAGATCCGGCGCCAGCCGGACAGCTGGCCGGCGCTGGTGGACGCCGCGGTGCCGGTGCTGGACCTGATATTCAACGGTGCCGCCGCAGGATTGGACCTGGAGACGGCGGCCGGCAAGAGTGCTCTGGCGGCCAGCTTATTGCCCATACTCGCGGAGATGAATGACGACATTCGGCGTGACCATTACGTTAACCGCCTGGCGGAGACCACCAACTCTAATTACCGCAGTGTTGAGGCGGCTCTGGCCAAGGTGAAGTCCCGCCGCGGGCAGCGCACCCGCCACGTCGAGGTTACGGCGCCGGTGGTGAAACCAGGCCGTGAGAGCGCCCAGGAGGAATTCCTGCTCTGGCTGCTGCTGCGCCACCCGGAACTGCTGGAGGACGTGCGTGAAGTGCCCCCGGAATACTTCACCGCCAGCGTCAACCGTGAGCTTTTCAGCGCCTACCGCCGGGCCGGGGACATAGCGGCGCTACGGGCTGACCTCGATGAAGAGTTAGAGGCGTCGCTAGCCGATATTCTGGGGCGTGATTACACCACTGACGGCGTGGCAAAGGGCTATGCCGACTACCGCCTGAAGAACCGCCAGACGCTGCGTCGGGAGAGTAACTTGGAAGAACGCTTGGCGAAGGTTATAATTAGGTTGCGGGAAAATTACCTGCGGCGAGAGATCGAGGCCGCGCAGGCGGCGGTTGAAGCCGGTGAGGATGCCACCGCGGCACCACTCCAGCAGCGGTTGCTGGAACTGACCGGAGAATTATTGGCCGTACAAACGCTGATAAAAATGGCAGGCAGGGGGCAAAGTTTTTATGCCGGAAGATGACGACAAACAGGAGGACGCTCTACCTCAGGACGCCAGCGAAGAAGAAGAAGAAGAGGAAGAAGAGGAAGCGACCCCATCCCCGGAGCAGTTGACCCAGGAAGCGGAACGGATGACGGCCGAGGCCGAGGTTCCGGTGGGGGGGACGGAGGATGAGTCCACCGATGATCCCATCCGCATGTATCTCCACGAGATCGGGCGGGTACACCTGCTGACCGGCGCCGACGAGAAGATCCTGGCGCAGCGCATGGAACTGGGACGGCGCGTCAGTGACATCCAGCGGGACTGGCAGCGTGAACACGAACGCGCACCAAGCGCCACTGAGACGGCTCTGGTGGCGCTGCGGGACCTGGGGCGCCAGGCGGACCTGATCCGCCGTATCAAGCGTCAGTTCCAGATCAAAACCCCGGCTGACCTGGTCTCCGACATCGCTGAAGAGAAGATCACCGAGGCGGTTCGCGGTGAGCTTGACGTCAAGCTGGTGGCGGACATCGCCGCCGAACTGGACGTGCCCACCACGGACATTGACCCGCTCTTCATCGGGCTTTCGCTGAACATCAACCTGATGACGCCGGTGATGCGCCAGCTGGTTGGTGACGGCGTCCCGATCGACAAGATCGAGGCACTGACCGATGATGCCGATTTCCGCCGCCGCGCGCAGGACCGCGACGGTGACTACCAGACCTTCCTCGACAACCTGAACCAGGCCTCGGAGGAGGCGCAACGCCACCTCACCGAAGCTAATTTGCGCCTGGTGGTGAGCGTCGCCAAGAAACACGTCGGGCGCGGCATGTCACTGCTGGACCTGATACAGGAGGGCAACATCGGTCTCATCCGCGCGGTGGAGAAGTTTGACTACCGCCGCGGCTACAAGTTCAGCACCTACGCCACCTGGTGGATCCGTCAGGCGATCACGCGGGCCATCGCCGACCAGGCGCGCACCATCCGCATCCCGGTGCACATGGTGGAGACGATCAATAAGCTGCTGCGGGTAAGCCGCCGCCTGGCCCAGGAATACGGGCGTGAACCGACGCCGGCGGAGATCGGCCACGAACTGGAGATCACGCCGGAAAAAGTGCGGGAGATCGCCAAAGTCTCGCAATTGCCGATATCTCTGGAATCACCTATCGGTGAGGAAGAGGACAGCCGCCTCGGGGACTTCATAGAGGACCGTAATGCCCTGCCGCCGGTGGATGCCGCCTCGAAGCAGCTGCTCAAGGAGCAGATCGACGAGGTGCTTTCCAGCCTCTCGCAGCGTGAGCAACGAGTATTGCAGCTGCGTTTCGGCCTTGAAGACGGGCGCAGCCGTACGCTGGAAGAGGTGGGGCGGGAATTCAACGTCACCCGTGAGCGCATCCGCCAGATTGAGGCCAAGGTTTTGCGCAAGCTACGCCACCCCACGCGCAGCCGCAAATTGCGGGACTATCTGGAATAGTTAAAGGGGTTCAAGGGGCGCAGCCCCTTACAAAGACTATTTTCCCCTTCTCTGGGGAAGGGGTCACCCCAGTCAGGAGGGGCCGTTTTCAATCTCCCCCCAGAGGCCGTCTTTCCACGCACTCACCAGCTTAACTGGTGTAATCGTGTCGCCAATGTCGGCGCTGCTGGAAGTAAAGACCCGCACGTAATTGTCGGTCAGCCCATCCCAGACGCCATCCTTAACTTGCTCCCAAAGCACCGGCAGCACACTGCCGATGAGATCACGGTTGCAGGCCGCCAGGCTGCGCCGCGCCAGCCCCAGCAGGTTCTGCGTGCGCTGCCGCAGCAGCGGCGGTGGCACCGGGGAGGCCATCTCAGCGGCAGTGGTGCCGGGACGCACCGAGTAGGGGAAAACGTGAATCCGCGCGAAAACCATCTCCCGGCAAAAACGGTGGCTGGCCCGGAACTCGGCATCGGTCTCGCCGGGGAAACCGGCGATGACATCAGTGGTGATAGAGGCCCCGGGCACGACCTCACGGATCAGGGCCACCGCGGCCCCGTACGCGGCGCTGTCGTAGCGGCGCCCCATGCGTTTCAGCACGGCGTCACTGCCGCTCTGTAGCGAGAGGTGGAAGTGACGGCAGAGCCGTGGTTCCTGCCACCGCGCTAGTAATTCCCGGTTTATCTCCTGGGGTTGCAGGGATGAAAGCCGCAGGCGCCTGATACCGGTCTCCCGGAGCACGCGGCGCAGCAGGCCGCTGAGGTCGGTGCCCGCGTCGTGATAGGTG
>CAZPSW010000138.1:0-4634 GCA_964589255.1 uncultured Dehalococcoidales bacterium | reverse complement strand
TGACCGCGGCGCTGGAAAAGATGCCGGTCGCCAATGCCCCCCAGATGCCGCCGATGCCGTGCACCGCGAAGACGTCCAGCGAATCGTCAACATTGAGCCGGTTCTTGAAGAAGATCAGGGCGTAGTAGCAGGCCACCGCGGCGATGGCGCCGATGGGCAGCCCCATAATCGGGGCCACGAAACCGGCCGCCGGCGTGATCGCCACCAGTCCGGCCACCGCCCCGGTGACGGTACCGATTACCGACGGCCGTCGGTGGAACCAGCTCAGCGCCATCCAGGTGAGACCGGCCGCCGCCGCGGAGAGATTGGTGGCCACGAAGGCGCTCGAGGCCAGGCCGTCGGCCGCCAGTGAGGAACCGGCGTTGAAACCGAACCAGCCGAACCAGAGCAGTGAGGCCCCGATCACCACCAGCGGGATGCTGTTGGGTTCCACCGGCACCTTGGGGAAACCGCGCCGCTTACCGAGTAACAGTGATACCGCCAGCGCCGAGACCCCGGCATTGATGTGTACCACGGCGCCGCCGGCGAAGTCCATGGCGCCCAAACTCGCCAGCCAGCCGCCGTCACCCCAGACCCAGTGCGCCACCGGGCCGTAGACCAGGGTGATCCAGAGGATGGAGAAGACCACCATGGTGCTGAACTTGATGCGTTCCACCACGGCACCGGTGACCAGCGCGATGGTGATCACCGCGAACATCGCCTGGAAGGACATGAAAGAGAGGTGCGGCACGGTGCTGCCGTAAACGTCCGAAGGGGCCTGCCCGACGCCGTTCAGGAAGGCGAAATTCAGACCGCCGATGAACCCACCCTGGCTGGTGCCGAAGGCCAGGCTGTACCCGTAGGCCGCCCAGAGCACGCCGATCACCACCAGCATGACGAAGCTCATCATCAGTGTCGAGAGTAGGTTCTGGCGGCGCACCATGCCGCCGTAGAACAGGGCCAGGCCGGGTGTCATCAGCATCACCAGCGCGGTGGATACCATAATCCAAGCCGTGTTACCGGTATCAATACCCATTAAAACCTCCGCATTATTTCTTTAATCCCATCTTCGCGAAGGCATGTTTCGTGGTTGCGTCGAACAGGTTACGTTTATGTTACGCGGCGGCATGGGAAAAATCGATGGCGGCATCCGCGCACAGCACGTGGTGGAAACAGGCGTATTCTGAGACGTAGTTAGGCATTAATGTCGTCAGTTCACGGCGGGCCGCCAGGCCGGTCAGCCCCTTCGCGATGGCCGCGTCGGTGTCAGGCTGGGGAATCGATGCTAATAATCGAATACCAGGTAATCGGGACGTTATTGGCAATCGCCGCCGCGGGTTAAGTCCCGGGCGCCTCGAGAAGTGTCTGACGCAGGCGTAAAAGGGCGGCGGTGGCGGCGCGGTCGGCAGCCTCATCACGGCGCGGTAAAAGCTGGTGGCACCAGCTACGGACGCCGGCCTCGTCGGCGATGCCGATGTAAAGGCTGGGGCGTGGTGTTTCCGCGCCCGGGGTGATGCCTGTGATGGCGCCGGTGCTGAGCCCGATGTCAGCGCCGAACTGCTCCCTGGCGCGGCGCGCCATCGCTTCCGCTGTCGCCGCATTTGCCTGGACCGGGTCACCGGGGGTGGCGGCGCCACCTCGGAACCGTGCCCGGAACTCTGGTGCGGCGCAGAAAAGATTGGCCAGCGCCCCGCGGCTGCCGTCCTCGACGGTGGCCAGGGTCTGGCCCCGCGCCCCCAGCAAACGGGCGATCACCAGCGGCAGCGTGTCCGCGCCCTTGCCCCAGACGGAGCCGGAGAATATCGCCTCCAGTTTTGCTTCGGCGGCCCGGAGCAGGGCCCGCGAATTGTCCCCACGGGCGATCAGCCGCAGGTGGATGCCGTCCGGTTTGGCGTAAATACCAAGGCTGGGATTGTCCACTTCAAAGAACTCCCGCACCGCGTCGGAAACGGCGGCTTCCGACATGCCGAGCAGCTTCACGGTAGCGGTCTCGATACCCCCCGCCGGCAGCCGCCGCGCCAATCCGGGCGCCACTGATTGGGACCACATCGCCATCATTTCCCGGGGTGGGCCGGGCAGCGCGATCACCACCCGGCCGTCTTTTTCCACCCACCAGCCGGGGGCGGTGCCGCGCTCGTTCCTGATTGGCCTGGCGGATGGGATCAGGGTGGCCTGCTTCAGGTTACTGGCGGGCATTTCCCGCCCTACCGACTTGAAAAAGGCGGTCAGCCCCTCTTTTAAATCTGCGTCGACGTAAAGCTCTTCCGTTAGCGCGGCGGCGATGCATTCCCGGGTGATGTCATCCGCGGTCGGTCCCAGGCCACCGCTGCTGATAATGATCTTTGACCGGCCCAGCGCCTCCGCCAGCACATCCCGGAGTTCCTCCGGGTCGTCACCGACGGCGGTGATGCGCCGCGCCAGCACGCCGCTGTGGCGTAGCTGCGCGGCGATGAAACCGGCATTGGTGTCCCCCGTTTCACCGGTCAGCAGTTCCGTGCCGATGGATAATATTTCGGTCTCAAATCCCTGGAGCATTGGTATCTCCCGCGGCCCCTAAAAGTCACGTGGTTTGCAGATGATCTCCCTGATCTTGAGGTCGAACATGCTCGCCGAATAGGCGGGCGTCAGCACCACCGCGGTATCCGCGCCGCCGCTGCTGCCGCCGATGGCGATGACCTCGGCGTCAACCTTGATATGGCCCGCGTCGGCGGCCATCAGGGCGACCTCGCAGCAGACCTTCATGCCCTGGCCGAACATCTTCAGGGCGTCGGCGATGAGGTCATCCGGGATGATTCCCTGGTAGCGCTTCCTGATCGCCCTGCCGACGCCGGCGAAGGCATGGCCGGCGGTGACTATATCACCACCGGCGGCGGTTACCGTGGCCCGGTTCTCCGCGGTCAACTGCTGCGCGTTCGGTTCCTGGTAACCGTCGACGTGGGTCACCGCGACGATGTGATAGGCCGGGAACTGCGTCACCGCGGCGGCGGCGGTGCCACCCCAGGTGGTGGCCACCACCATGGTACTGATTCCCAATTCCTTGGCGCGGCGCCCCGCCAGCGCCAGCACGGTGGCCGTATTGCCCTTGCCCTTTTCCTCGAAATAGACGGTGGTTGTTTCCATTTTAGCCTCCAAGTTAGTGCTGCACCGGTTAATCCGGGATCACGCGGTCATCCGGTAATGGCAGGTTTCACGCAGACGGCAGTGCCCACACGTGGGGCTGTTGCCGCCAGGCGCTACCGCGACGCCGCTGCCGATCATCTGGGACAGGGACTTGCGCGGCAGCATGATGCCACCGTGAGACAATGAAACCCCGATTGCAGACGCCCCCGCCAGTTTAAGTAGCTGCGCCTGAACTTCCAGGTCCAGCGTGTCTGACTCACCGGGGCTGACCGGGGCGCCCGTCTGCTGCCCCCGCGCCGCTGCCTCGCGGCGTACCCGGGCGCAACCCTGGCGCAACCCTGGCGGCAGAGCCAGTCCAACGCCGCGTTGCCGATGGCGTCCAGCGCCAGGCCCCGCAAGGCCTCCCTGCCGTCAAGATAGGCCGTGACGCGCTGCTCCAGGGCGGGACCGATGGTGACCACCATGGCCACCAGTTTCGTGGCCCCGCCGAATATTTCGCGGAGCCCCCGGCCCGGCAGCGTGACGCCGTCCTTGAGTGATATCTCCTCGTCGCTAATCCGCGTCACGGGGTGGCTTTGCCGGGCGATGGCCGGGGCCAACAGACCCTCACGCGGCAAGTCCCCGAGCAGTTCCCGCACCGTGGTTTCCAGGCGCGGGCGGTGCCGCGAGTAGCCGCTGACGCCGGTCTGGCGCACCACCGCGGCGACATCAAGTTCCGGCATCAGGTCAAGCATTGCCAAATCCGTGTCCCATTTTGGTGACCGCAAGGAGAGGGTTTTCGAGCCCGGCGGCGCTCACCATTATAGGTTTGCGCGGGAGGGCTGTCAATTTGCGGCGGCACGGTAATCCTCGGCGGTGTCGATGTCCCGCCTCACGCCGGCGTCGCTGACGGTCACTTCCAGCACGTCCTCGGGGTGGCGCGTCAGGATTTCCCTGGCGCCGGTATCTCCCCGGAGTCCCTCGAGCGCCGCGCGGTACTTCAGGTCAAACAGCACCGGGTGCCCCCGCTGCCCTTGATACACCGGCACCACGATGCCGTGCTGACCACTGACGTAGGCACGGATCAGACGCTTCACGCTGGCCGGGCGCAGTAAGGGCAGGTCACCGAGGGCGATCAGTACCGCCTGGGTCTGGGGGTCGACGGCGCGCAGACCGGCCACCAAGGAACTGCTCATGCCGCGCTTGTAATCCTGGTTTACGACCGTTTTCACCCCAAGGCCGGAGAGGATGCCACGGACCGCTTTCGCCTGATCGCCGAGCACCACGATCAACTCGTCCACGCCGCTGCCGAACATTGATGCCACGGCATGTTCGATCACCGTTTTGTCGCCCAGCGGCAGCAGTAATTTGGGTTGTCCCATGCGCCGGGACTCGCCGGCGGCCAGGATAATGGCGCTGAGTAGTGTCTTCACGGGGTGAATTTGTCTCCGCGTTTTTTCACCAATACCATACTGGTGGGGGCCAGTTTTGTCAAAATGGTGACGCGGGTGGCGGGTTCATTGAGGTGGGGAATGTGTGTTGTGAGGTGCCCCATC
>CAZPSW010000137.1:0-4642 GCA_964589255.1 uncultured Dehalococcoidales bacterium | reverse complement strand
GTGCAGGCGGTTTTGGCGCGCGGAGACCGCAGCGTCGGCGCGGCGCTGGCGCAGACGCGCGGCAGCGGACTGAAAGCCTGGGCGCGGGCGGTAGCGGCCACCGGGCTGGACATCTATTATTTCGCGCACCGGGACTGGGATCCGGAGGCGCCACTACCCTGGCAGCCGGTGCAGGACCCGGACACCCTGGCGCGGCTGAAGCGAGAGCTTGAGAAGAGTCAAAGAGGCGAAGCCTCTTACTATTATTTTCCTCTTCCCTAGCCCAAGCGGGTACAAGGGGCGCAGCCCCTTACAGAATAATGTTTTTCCCTTCCCTGGGGAAGTAGAACAGTAGTGTTGTACATCAATATTCTGGATGGGTAGGACGGCCTGTATCTCAATCCGATCTTCGAACGGCACAACCTTAACTTGCAGGTAGTCCAGCAATTGCCGCCAAGTAGTGATGGCTCCTAGCTCATCTCTCAGTGTTTCATCGTCTATGTCGGCTATGCCTAATAACACGGCGGCCACTTTTGACGCCTGCTTGCTCCGGCTACGGCGTCACGGTAACCGGCGAAAGTTCCATGAAGTTCACCGCCAGCAACCCGAAGCCACTGATGTTGATGATGCCATTACGGTCAAAGTCAGCGCGTACGTCCCAACCGGCCTGCCCCTTTGATTTCATGAATGCCACCTGCCCGGTGGCCGCCGCCGCTACCATCATCATCTTGGATTGTGCTCGACGATGTCGAGTATACCGTAGGTCAGGCTTCGGCCGGATCCGAATGCCTGCGGCTCAGTATGACAAAGCTGATGGTGCCGATGATACCCACGCCAGCGGGCAGGTAGAACACCCACCTGATACCCACCCAGTCCGCCACCATGCCGCCGGCGACGGGTCCGGCGGCCAGGCCTACCGCGGTGGCCAGCGAGATGACGCCGATGGCCTGCCCTATGCCGTGACGGCGGCCCTCACCAATCACCAGCGCCGAGGCCGAAGGCAGGGCCAGAGTACCACCCAGCCCGCGAAATATCACCAGGCCCAGCAGTTGCCAGAATGACGCCGCTCCAGGGTACAGTGCCAGACTGCTGAAGGCGATCAGGGCGCCGACGGCCACCAACAGCCGCCGGTTCAGTTTGTCCGCCAGGCGTCCGGAGAAGGGCATTAGCACGGTGGCGAGCCCCAAGTTGACGCTGAAGAGGACCGATATCTGAAGCGCGTTAAGCCCCAGATAAACGCCGGCGAAAACGGGCAGGAATGCCATTACCACGCCCATCGCGAATTCAAAAGAGGTACGGAAGATAAACAGGCCCTTGAATACGGGGCGGCGTATCAACAGGCGAAAAGACGGGCGCACCCGGCCCGGCCCGGCTGGAGTTCGGTCTTCCCGGCTGAATACGGCGACCAATATAAAACCCAGGAAATTGAGGGCGCTCATGGCGATGAACGGGGGGGCCAAGCCGTAAGTCACCGTCAGATATCCCCCGACCAGGGGCCCGGCCCCGAGACCGCTGGTGAAGGCGGCGCTGAAAAAGCTCATCCAGCGCCCTTCTTCGCCGCGCGGGGAGAGGTCCGCAATCCAGGCCTGGGCAATGGGGATGATCATCGCCGCGGCCAGCCCGTGCAGCACCCTGACGCCCACCAGCAGACCGATATTGCTGAATTGAAAAGCCGGCACGTAAGCCAGGGAGATGAGGCCGGTCAGAAACAGGCCGCTGCAAAGTATCAACTTGCGCCCACGCCCGTCCGAGAGGCGGCCCACGAAGGGCGTCACCACGGCGCGGGAGAGAGGGTACCCGCCGATGATGATGCCGATCCAGATACCGGTGGCGCCGATGTCCTGCGAAAAGAGGGGCAAGATGGGGCCGATGATGCTCATGCCCAGGGTGGCTGAGAAAACAACTACGGCGATGACGGCGAAGAGGCGTTTCGTCACCGTGTCACCCCACTGCCCGCGGGCTGCCACTTGCCGCGCGAAAAGAGACGCGGCAGTGTTCGCTTGCGCAGTTCCTCGATGACGAAGAGGCTGCCGGCGGCGGCGAAGACCACCCCCCACTGTGACGCGCCCAGCGAGACGGTGTGGAAGGCCAGTTGCATCAAGGGCAGGTAGACCACCCCCATCTGGAGCAGCACCGCGAGCGCGATCGAGCCGAGCAGCCAGCGATTCCCCAAGATGCCGATGCCGAAAACGGACTGTTCGTCAGTGCGTGCGTTGAAGGCGCGGAACCACTCGAAACAGACCATGGTGCAGAAGGCCACCGTGCGGGCCTCATCGAGGCCGAAAAGCCGGTAGGCCCAGCCGAAGACCATGGTCACGCCGATGCCCATCAGCAGCGCCATGAAGCCGATGCGCTGCAACAGGCCGGGATAGACGATCCCGACCCTGGGGGAACGCGGCGGCTGGCGCAATTCGTCACCGTGCTTCGGTTCCAGGCCCAGCGGGATCGCCCCGGCGGTATCGGTGACCAGGTTGACCCAGATGATCTGCACCGCCACCAGCGGCGCCTGACCCACAAAGATGATCGAGAGGATCAGCGCCACCAGCTCCCCGAGATTCGTCGAAAGCAGGTAGAAAAGCACCCCCCGCAACCGGTTGAAGATGGCGCGCCCCTCGTCCACTGCGGCCACGATGGAAGTGAAATTATCATCGGCCAGGATCATGTCGGCGGCTTCCTTGGCGACGCCGGTGCCGGTGATGCCCATCGCCACGCCGATGTTGGCGGCCTTGATCGCGGGGGCGTCGTTGACCCCGTCACCGATCATCGCCACCACCTGCCCGCGGGCCTTAAGCGCCTCCACCAGGCGCAGCTTGTGCAACGGCTCGATGCGCGCGAAGACCGATATTTCCGCCACCTGCCGCCGCAGTCCCGCGTCGTCCATCTGCGCGATCTCACGGCTGGTGAGGGTGGCCCGCGCCGGGATGTCCATTTGCCGCGCGATCGCCTGCGCGGTACGTGGGTGGTCCCCGGTGATCATCACCACCCGGATGCCGGCCCGCGCGCAGTCACTGATGGCCCGCCGCGCCTCCGGGTGCGGCGGATCCTCCATGCCCGAAAGACCGAGCAGCACCAGTTTGCCCCGGATGTCCGCCTCGGTCAGCGTCAGCGGGGCTTCCGCCGCCTCGAAATAACCGGTGGCGATGACGCGCAGCGCCTGGCGAGACATCTCGTCATTGGCAGCCTCGAAACGGGCCCGGGACGCGGCGTCGAGCGGTCTCACCGCGCCGCCCTCGAGGTAGGACTGGGCCAGCCCCAGCAGCGCTTCGGTGGCGCCTTTCACGTAAACCAGGCTGGCGCCACCGGGCATCCGGTGCCGCGTCGCCATGAACTGCGTATCGCTGGAAAACGGCAGTTCCGCCAGGCGGGGGTATTCCCGGGCCTCAGTCTCCCGCAGCAGCCCGGCCTTGGCGGCGGCCACCACCAGAGCACCCTCGGTGGAGTCCCCGACGATACCGGCCTCACCGTCCGCTTCCGAGAGCACGGCGTCATTGCAGAGTAACCCGGCGCGCAGGTGCGCCGCGAGGTCCGGCGCCACATCCAGGGGCAGCCCCGCACCGTCCTTTGAGAATTCGCCCCGTAGCTGGTACCCCTCACCGCTGACGCCGATCCTGCCGCCCCTTAAATAAACGTGGCGGACCGTCATTTGATTCAGCGTCAGGGTACCCGTCTTGTCAGTGCAGATCACTGTCGCCGAACCCAGCGTCTCCACCGCCACCAGCTTGCGCACGATGGCGTGGCGCCGCGCCATGATGTGCATCCCGATGGCCAACACCACCGTCACCACCGCGGGCAGGCCCTCCGGTATCGCCGAGACCGCCGCCGCCACCGCGATCAGGAATATGTCGAGGAAGCTGAGCTGGCGTAAGACACCGACACCAATCAAAACCACCAGCACTCCGAGTACCAAAACGACGATGTAGCGGCTGATGCGGGAGATGTTCTTTTGCAGTGGCGTCGCTTCCCGCTTCAGCTGCAGCAAACTGCCGGCGATGTGGCCAATCTCGGTATTCATACCGGTGGCGGTCACCAGCGCGGTGGCGCGCCCATAGGTGACAATAGTGCCGCTGAAGGCCTGGTGGTGACGCTCCACCAGCGGTAAACCGGCAGGCACCGCCTGAGCGTGTTTCGCCACCGGCAGTGACTCCCCGGTCAGTATCGCCTGGTTCAGCCGCAGGTTGACGGCCTGCAGCAAACGCACGTCGGCGGCCACCTTGTCCCCGGCCTCTAGCAGCAGCACGTCCCCCGGCACCAGCTCCGCCGCCGGTACCGCCATCACCACCCCGTCGCGGCGCACCCGGGCCTGTGGCGCGGCGAGCCGGGTCAGCGCCTCCATGACGGCCTCGGCACGGCGTTCCTCAACAAAACCGATCACCGCGTTCAGGCAGAGTACGCCGATGATGACAAAAGCGTCGATGAAGTGCTGCACCACCAGTGAGATTACCGCCGCCGCCAGCAGCACGTAGATCAAAGGCGAAAGGAATTGTCGCAGGAAGGCCAGTATCCAGGGGGTTTTCCGGGCCGCCTGAAGACGGTTCGGACCCACCGACGCGAGGCGCGTTTGAACCTCATCCGCGGTCAGGCCGCTGGTCCGGCTGGATAGCGCCGCCAGGGCGTCTGCCGGGCTCAGATCAGCGAGCTCCGAAGGCGGCGAGGCGGTGCTGCC
>CAZPSW010000136.1:0-4650 GCA_964589255.1 uncultured Dehalococcoidales bacterium | reverse complement strand
CCAGGCGCATACCGGGGTACCGATACTGGAAGTGGCCCGTGACCACGACATTGACATCCCGGCGCTCTGCCACGACGCCGCGGTGGCGGCCTACGGCGCCTGCCGCATGTGCATGGTGGAAGTGGAACAAAAAGGCCGCCGCCGCATCGTGGCCTCGTGCCTCTATCCGGTCGAGGACGGTATGGTGGTGGAGACGGCCACCGAGCGTGTGCTCAACGTGCGCCGCACTGTGATAGACATGCTGCTCTCCCGCTGTCCAGACTCGGACGTGGTGCGCCAAATGGCGCGGGACCACGGCATTGAGCAATCATCCTTCCCCGAAGAGACGGACAACCACAAATGCATCCTCTGCGCCCTCTGCACCCGCGCCTGCGAGCAGGTGGTCGGCCAGTCCGCCATCAGCCTCGTCAACCGTGGCGTCAAGCGCCAGGTAGCGACGCCGTTTTTCGGACTCTCGGAGGCCTGTATCGCCTGCGGCTCTTGCGCCTATATCTGCCCCACCGCGGCCATCACGGTGAAGGACGTTGACGGCAAACGGGTGCTGGAGATGCCCCACGTGACGATGGAATTTGAGCTCAAGAAGTGTGACAGCTGCGGGCGTTACTTCGCGCCGGTGCGCCAGCTTGAATGGATGATCGACCAGGCCAACCTGCCGGCTGATTATTACAATAACTGCCAGGACTGCCGATAGCCCGTTGATTGACCGGTAAAACCGGCTCTGCTAGACTTTTCTGGTTGCCGGGGTGTGGCGCAGACGGTCAGCGCGCAGCGTTTGGGACGCTGAGGTCGGAGGTTCGAGTCCTCTCACCCCGACCATTTCTTTTCTACCACTCTTCACAGAGGCGAAGCCCCTTACAAGATAGCCGCGCCTTATAACGTTTTGCGCCGGCGGTTCCGGGAGCTGTCACCAATTCCGTGGTAAGACGCGCCGCCGGATATTTCACCCCAGAACCACACCGTGCGCCACAGGAAATCCCCGCGCTACCAGATAGACGCTTAACCCACGCAAGGTATATAATCCAGGCGTAACGTCACCCCCGGAGGTGCCCCCGTGACAATTCACATCCCGCTCAGCCTGCGCGTCGCGCTGGATCTTCTGGAACAACGCGGAGAGTTGCTGCGGGTCAGCGCGCCGGTGAGCCCGGTACATGAATTCGCCGCTATCCTGAAGGCGCTGGAAGAAGGCCCGGCGCTGTTCTTTGAAAACCTGGCGGACTTCCCCGGCATGCGTGGCCTGGGCAATGTCTTCGCGCGGCGTGACAACATGGCCGCGCTCTTCGGCCTGGACGATCACCGGGCGCTCAAGCGACGCTTCCTGGAAGCGATACGGAACCCCCTGCCGCCGGTATCCGTGAACGAAGCGCCGTGCCAGCAGACCGTGATCACCGGTGAGATCGACATCCATCAGATACTGCCCCTGGTGACGCACACCCCGGAAGACGCCGGGCCGGTGCTCGGCGGCGGTGTGGTGGTCTGGGCGGACGCCAGTATGTCTCATTCGGAGCTTTCCTTCAAGCGCATGTTCTTCCGCGGTAAAGACTGGGGAACCCTGAACGCGATACCGGGCACCCACCTCCATACCATCATCAGGCAGGAATTAGAGAAGGGAGCGGACCGCGTGCCGCTGACTGTAAATATCGGCGCGCCGCCGGCTGCCATGCTCACCGCCGCGGCCTACGGACCCCACGTAATACTGCGTGACGGCGGTGACGAGGTCGCCATCGCCGGGGCGGCCCAGGGGGCCCCGCTGGCGCTGGCGAAGGGTAAAACGGTGGACGCCTGGGCGCTCGCGGAGAGTGAGATCGTACTCGAGGGCTACGTGCTGGCGGAACATGCCTTCGAGACGGACGAGGCCGCAGCCATCGGCAAACCACGCGTGTCCACCTTTTTCCCCGAGTGGCTCGGTTACCAGGGCAAGGCGTTAAAACCGCCGAAGTTCGTGATTACGGCGGTCACTCACCGTGCCGAGAACCCGATTTTCCACAATCCGCTGGCTTCCGGCTGGGAAGCCGAGAACATGAGCCGAGTGCTGCGTGAAGGCTGCCTGCTGCAGATCTGCGAGCAGAACGCCCCCGGCCTCGTCGTTGACCTCACCGTCCCCTTTGGCATGCGCGCCAATGCCGGGTTGGCGCTGCAGGTGCGGAAACGTGGCCCGGATGATGATGCGCTGACGCGGAAACTCATCGGCAAGATACTGAAGATCTCGCTCTGCCGCCTGGTGGTGGCCGTCGACGGGGATGTCGATATCTACAGCGCGGACGACGTCCTCTGGGCGATCACCGGCCGCATGCACCACACCGCGGGCATGCAGCGCACCCGAGACGGCTACCCCTCCTTGGGCTACATCCTGCAGGAATATGCCGAAACCAGCGGCTATGGCGGTGGCGAGGGCATGGGCTTCGACGCCACCGCGCCATACTCCGCGCAGCCCACTTTCCGGCGCGCGCATTACCCGGTGGAGGGGATTGACCTGGGGCGCTGGTTCAGTCACGATCAGGTGGCCCGGATACGCGCCAACCAGTCCGATTATGCCCGGTTGATGGCCCGTCTCGGCGGTTAGATCTGGAAACCCAGTTGACGGCTCTTCCGGGCGCGCTGACGGGACTTTTTCTCACGGTGATGGCGCAACCAGGTGCTTTCGGCGACCGGGTCGTCGACGCTGATACCGGCGATGTCTTTGGCGGCTTGCGGCAGCCGCGTCAGCATGCGTACCGTGAAATAACTCTCCTGGTCCACGCTTTTCAGGCGCCGGATGCGTTTTTGGCGGGTGACCCATTCGGGCATTTCACGGCGGCGGCAGACCGGGTCCCTGGGGAACCAGATGTGACTCTCCAGATTAACATCGAGCGGACAGAGCGGTGCCTGGCACACGTCGAAGAAGGTACAGCTGCTGGCTTCAATTTCAAGGTTTAACTGTGACATGTGATTAATTCTAGCATTTTTAGTACAGACGGGGTAAGTGATTATGGGGATGGGGTCGCCCTAAAATAATCTGCTCCAGTGCGATATAATATAGGCGAATGAATACCTCCTCCCGGAATAGGTCATGTCAGCCAATCCTCTGATCGTCATTGGGGCCGGCGCCAGCGGCCTGATGGCGGCGGGCCGCGCCGCGGCTGACGGCGTCGATGTGATACTGCTGGAGAAGATGGCCCGCCCCGGTCGCAAACTCGCGGTCACCGGGAAAGGCCGCGGCAACCTCAGCAACAGCCGCGAATTACCCGCCTTCAACGAGGCCTACGGTAAGAACGGACGCTTCCTTTACGGCGTTTTCAACCAGTTCTTCAGGGAGGAATTGCTGGCCCTGCTGGCGGACTACGGCGTGAGCACCAACCTGGAACGCGGCGGTCACATCTTCACCGCCTCGGGCAAGGCCCAGGACGTAGTGACAGCACTGACGCGGTACCTCAACGACAATGGTGTGGTGCTGCGGTGCGGCATGCCGGTAACCGACATCAAGGTACACCAGGGACGGGTCATCGGCGTGCAGGCGGGCCACGTTTTCTACCCCGCCAGCGCCGTCATACTGGCCACCGGTGGTGCTTCCTGGCCGACCACCGGTTCCAGCGGCGACGGCTTTAAACTGGCGCGGGAACTCGGGCACCGCATCATGCCGACGCGCCCGGCGCTGGTACCACTGGAGGTGAAAGAGGCGACATTGACGCGCAGCATGCAGGGTGTGGATCTGAAAAACGTGCGCCTCAGTGCCTACCGGGGCCGTCCTGAGGAGATCACTGCCCTGCCCTACCCGGAGCGGGACTTCGGGCGCGGGCTGGGTCGCCAGGCATCACCACCGCTGATCGAGAGCCGTCAGGGGGACCTCATGTTCACCCATTTCGGGCTCAGCGGGCCGATCGCTTTACGCCTCAGCCTGGCCGCGGTCGACGCCCTCCGGGAAGGATCGGTGACGCTGACGGTGGACCTGAAACCGGCTCTCAGCGAGGCCCAGCTCAACCAGCGCCTGCAACGGGACTTTGACCACCACGGACGGCGGGGTTACCAGCACCTGTTGGCCGAACTCCTGCCGCGTAAATTGATCGTACCCTTCGCCGAACTCAGCGGCATTCCCGCGAAGAAACCGGGCCACCAGATCAGCGCCGCGGAGCGTAAGGTCATGACGCGGCTGCTGAAGCGGCTGAGCTTTAACTTCAAGCGCGCCCTGCCGCTGGCCCAGGCGATGGTTACCGCGGGCGGCATCTCCCTGGACCAGATTGACCCGCGCACACTGGAAAGCCGTCTGGTGACGGGTCTCTTCTGCTGCGGTGAGGTACTGGACATTGACGGAGATTCCGGCGGCTTCAACCTCCAGGCCGCTTTTTCCACCGGCTGGGTGGCCGGTGCCCACGCCGCGGCCTACCTGCTCAAATAAACCCCGAATTCAGACAATAACTCCGCCAGCGCCCGTAGCGGCAGCCCGACGACATTGTCATATTCACCATCAATGCGGGCCACCAGCGCCCTGCCCCGTCCCTGGATGCCGTAGGCCCCGGCCTTGTCCAGTGGTTCACCGGTGGCAATATAAACGTCGATCTCAACCTCAGACAATGTATTTATGTATACCTCGGTGGTGACCGCGCAGGTCAATTCTTTACTGCCGCCGATGACCACCAGTCCGGTGACCACGGTGTGGTGTTGCCCGCTGATACGGCG
>CAZPSW010000135.1:0-4656 GCA_964589255.1 uncultured Dehalococcoidales bacterium | reverse complement strand
CGCGCCTGATATCTTGCCCACCGCGATGGCGCGCCGCGCCTCGTCAAGGCGGTGGCGGTGGCGCTGCATCTCGGAGAGCCAGAGGGCCAGCTTCAGCCCAAAAGTGGTCGGTTCCGCGTGCACGCCGTGGGTGCGCCCCATGATGACGGTGTATTTATGGCTGATCGCCAGCGGTGCCAGCACCGAAATAAAATCAATGATGTCCTGGCGCAGAATGTCGCAGGCTTCCACCAGTTGCAGGCTGAGGGCGGTGTCCATGACGTCGGAACTGGTCAGCCCCAGGTGGATGAAGCGGGACTCCTTGCCCAGCCGTTCCGCGACGGCGCCGAGGAAGGCGGTCATGTCGTGGTGCGTGTCCTTGAGGATTTCGTTCAGCCGTTTTTGATTCACCCGCGCCAGCTTGATCTTGGGGATGTCCTCGCGGGGGATCACGCCAAGGTCAGCCCACGCCTCGCAAACGGCGATCTCGACGTCAATCCACTTGCGGAACTTGGTCTCGTCCGACCATAGTTTTTTCATCGCCGGGCGCGTGTAACGTTCGATCATCGGTTGTCCCCCTGCAAACCTCGCCGGTACGCGGCGTAGGCGCTGGCCACGGCCTCGTATTTCAGACCCAGAATCTGGGCCGCCAGATAGGCGGCGTTTTTGGCCCCGCCGACGGCCACCGTGGCTACCGGAATGCCCGGCGGCATCTGCACGATGGCGTAGAGCGCGTCGATGCCCTTGAGCTCGCTGCCGGCCAGCGGCACCCCGATTACCGGTAACGTCGTCCAGCTGGCGAGTACCCCCGGCAGGTGGGCGGCCATGCCTGCGGCGCCGATGATTAACTCGTAGCCGTTGTCCTTGGCCTCCATGGCGAACCGGCGCGCCCTGTCCGGGGTGCGGTGGGCGCTAATGACCTGCACCTCGAATTCGATGCCCATCTCCTTGAGTACGTCGAGGGCCGGGGCGACGGCCGCCTCGTCTGATTTACTGCCCATGACCACCGCTACTTTCGGCATTATCTCCTCCGCCTGATTGCTTGCTCTACTCCCCGGCGATGTCCCGCCGGTAAAAGGAACCCACGAAGCCCACCCGGGCGACGTTGGCGTAGGCCCGCGTGCGCGCCTCGGCCAAATCAGCGCCACGGGCCACCACGGTTACTACCCGCCCTCCGGCGGAGAGCGGTGGCCCCGGCGGTGCGCCGGTTTTGGTGCCCGCCTGGAAGGCGAAAGCCCCGTCCAGGGCATCAAGACCGTAGACCGGATAGCCGGTCTCGTATTCTCCGGGATAACCCCCGGAGGCCAGTACCACGCCGACGCAGGCATCCGCTTCCCATTCTACCTGAACGGCGTCAAGATTGCCCTTGGCCGCCGCCAGCAGTAGCGGCGCCAGGTCCGTTTTCAGGCGCGGCAGAATCACCTGTGTCTCCGGGTCCCCGAAGCGGGCGTTGAATTCCAGCACTTTGGGCCCCTCCGCGGTCAGCATCAGCCCACCGAAGAGGACGCCGCGGTAGGGCCGCCCTTCAGCGGCCAGCGCCCGCACCACCGGCAGCATCACCTCATGGTAAATTTCATCCAGCGTCGCCTGGGTTACCACCTGTGGCGGGCTATAGGCGCCCATGCCGCCGGTATTCGGCCCCTGGTCACCGTCCCCGACACGTTTGTAGTCACAGGCGGCGCCGAACTGGATCACCCGCTCACCGTCGCTGACGGCGAAAACACTGACCTCGGACCCGTCCAGAAATTCCTCGATCACCACTTTACGGCCAGCCTCACCGAAAATGCCGTGCTGTAAAACGTCCGAAAGCGCGGCGATGGCCGCGGGCCGGGCGCGGCAGATAATGACGCCTTTGCCAGCCGCCAGGCCGTCGGCCTTGATAACCTGCGGCATCGGCTGTTCCAGCAGATAGTCCCGCGCGGCGGTGAAATCTTCAAAACTGGCGCTCCGGGCACAGGGGATGGCGTGGCGCTGCATCAGCTCTTTGGCGAAGACCTTGCTCGTCTCGATCTCGGCGGCGGCACGCGTCGGCCCGAAGACGGTGATGCCGAGTTCCGTGAAGCGGTCCACCAGACCCGCCGCCAGCGGCGCTTCCGGGCCCACCACCACCAGGTCGATCTGGTGTTCCCGGGCGGCTGCGGCCAGGCCTTCGATGTCATCCGCCTTAAAGGGCAGGTTCTCTGCCAGCAGAACGGTGCCCCCATTGCCCGGCGCCGCGTAGAGGGCTGTCACCAGGGGGCTCTGTTCGAGCTTCCAGGCAAGGGCGTGTTCCCTGGCGCCGCCACCGACGATGAGTATCTTCAAAGTAGCTCTTTCACGGGTTCATTCCTCGGCGTCATTCCCACTCGATGGTGGAAGGCGGCTTCGATGTGATATCGTAAACCACCCGGTTGATGCCGGGCACCTCGTTGACGATGCGGTTGCTCATCCGCGCCAGCAGGTCGTAGGGCAATCGCGCCCAGTCCGCGGTCATGGCGTCGTCGCTGGTGACGGCGCGGATGGCGCAGAGATAACTGTAAGTCCTGAGGTCCCCCATCACGCCGACGCTTTTAACATCGGTCAGCACCGCGAAGGACTGCCAGACATTGTGGTACTGTTTCGCCTTCTTGATCTCATTCATCACCACCCAGTCCGCGGCCTGGAGGATGGCCACTTTCTCCCGCGTCACCTCGCCGATGATGCGAATCGCCAGCCCCGGCCCCGGGAAAGGCTGGCGCCAGACCATGTCCTCGGTCATGCCCAGCGTCATGCCGACCTCGCGCACCTCGTCCTTGAAGAGGTTGCGCACCGGCTCAATGAGCTTCAGCGTCATGCGCTCCGGCAGGCCACCGACGTTATGGTGCGTCTTGATTTTGGCCGAGGCCTTGGAGCCGGTGGCGGCACTCTCGATGACATCCGGGTAGAGCGTGCCCTGGGCCAGGAAGTCGACCTTACCCAGCTTGCCCGCCTCGTCCTCGAAGACGGCGATGAACTCGTTGCCGATGACGACGCGTTTCTTTTCTGGGTCAGTGACGCCGGCCATGCGCTTCAGGAAACGGTCCGCGGCGTCGATGTGGATGATGTGCATGCCCATGTTCTCGCGGAAGACCTTGAAGAGGCGCACGCCCTCTTCACGACGCATGAAACCGTGGTCCACGAAAATGCAGGTCAACTGGTCACCGACGGCGCGGTGGATCAGGGTCGCCACCACCGCCGAATCAACACCGCCGGAGAGAGCGGTGATAACCTTGCCGTCGCCCACCTGGTCACGGATGGTGGCGATCGCTTCCTCAATGAAATTCCCGATCGTCCAGTCCCCGTGGCAGCCGCAAACGCGGAAGACGAAGTTGTTCAGGATGTGCTTGCCCTCCGGGGTGTGTACCACCTCCGGATGGAACTGCAGACCGAAGATATTATCCCTGTTCCCCATCACCGCCACCGGTGAATTCTCGGTGAAGGCCAGGGCGCTGAAATCCGGCGGCATTTCGCTGATGCGGTCACCGTGGCTCATCCAGACGGTGGTGCCGTCCGGGATGTCCGCGAAGAGCGGCGAATCAGGCACGCTGAGATGCAGTACCGCGTGGCCGAACTCGTGTTTTTCGCCCGGCGTGACGCTGCCGCCGAGCTGCCGCGCGATGACCTGCATGCCGTAGCAGATGCCGAGTACCGGCAAATGTGATTCGTAGACGTAGGCCGGGGCCTGCGGGGCGTCATCTTGGTAGGCGCTGGCAGGGCCGCCGGAGAGGATGAAGCCGCGGGGATTGAGCGCGGTGATCTTTTCCCAGGGCGTGTCGTGGGGCACGATCTCGCAGTAAACGTGGAACTCCCGGATGCGGCGCGCGATGAGCATGCTGTACTGGGAGCCGAAATCAATCACGATCATCGTTTCGCGTTTCGGCGGCGGTGTCTCGGTGGGCGCGGGTTCCGGCTGCTCACCGCCGGTTTTGGCGATCTCAAGATAGGTCGAGACCTCGATGTCGTCGCTGGTGGCGATGCGGTGGCTCTGGTTATTCTTGGCGATGGCGACACCTCCGGGAGACGCGAAAAAGGTGTCCTTATTATAACGATGCGGCGCCGTGGCTGCAATGAAATTCAGGCCCTGTTTCGGTAGCGCGCGCGGCGTCTGATATACTGGTCAGGTGACTCAGCACGAGGATTCAGACCAAGGTTTCTCCCCCGAGCTTGGGCGGCAGATCGAGATGGCGGTGGCAGTGCTGCGGGCGGGTGGCCTGGTGGTCTACCCCACCGACACCCTTTATGGGCTCGGCGCCCGCGCCGACGATGTGGCCGCGGTGAGACGTATTTTCGATCTTAAGGCGCGGCCGGTGGACCAGGCACTGCCCCTGCTCATCGGTGACCTGGCGCAAATCGAATGGGTGACTGATGTGGTAACGCCACTGGCGCGAGAATTCATGGCGCGTTTCTGGCCCGGCGCTTTGACCCTGATTTTACCGCGTGGTGACAATGTGCCCGGCGCGGTCACCGGCGGTGGGGACACGGTGGCGGTGCGCCTGCCGGGACATGCCGTCTCGCGTGCGCTGGCACAGCGCGCCGGGGTGCCGTTGGTGGGTACCAGCGCCAACCTGAGCGGACAGCCCGCCGCGCTCACCGCGCCGGAGGCCAGGTCCCAACTCGGGGCGCGGGTGGATATCTTCATCGACGGGGGGCGCGCTCCGGGCGGCATCGAATCAACGGTAC
>CAZPSW010000134.1:0-4676 GCA_964589255.1 uncultured Dehalococcoidales bacterium | reverse complement strand
CCGGTTAAGATATGGGTCCCCAGCCGTCAGGCTGGGGGCCCTTTTTGTGGCCTTGCGTATCCGCGGTACCGCTTAAAGTATCGAGAGGTATTTCTTTAGTTCCCATTCCGAGACCTGGGCGCGGTACTCGTCCCATTCCAGCTTCTTGTTGCCGATGAAGTTATCGAAGGTGTGATCGCCAAGGGTCTGGCGCATCAGTTCGCTGCCCTCGAAGAGGCCTAGCGCCCCGATCAGGCTGTCCGGCAGTAATTTGATGCCGCGCTGTTCAATTTCCTGCGCCGACATTTCGTAGACGTTCTCTTCTACCGGAGCCGGTGCCGTCAACCCTTCTTCAATACCCTTGAGGCCGGCGGCTAACATCACGCTGAAGGTGAGGTAGGGGTTGCAGGCCGGGTCCGCGGCGCGGTATTCAATGCGGGTGGCGTTCTCGCGGCCCGGCTGGTATTCGGGTACGCGAATCAGGTCAGAGCGGTTGCGCCGGGCCCAGGAAAGATAGACCGGGGCCTCGAAACCGGGCACCAGGCGCTTGTAGGAATTGATCCACTGGTTGGTCACCGCGGTGAATTCCGACGCGTACTTCAGGATGCCCGCGATGTAGCTCTTGGCCACCGGGGAGAGGTTCATCGGATCACTGGCGTCGAAGAAGGCGTTGCGCCCGCCCTTGAAGAGGGACTGGTGCACGTGCATACCGGAGCCGTTCTCGGTCTGCACCGGTTTCGGCATGAAGGTGGCGTAGACGCCGTTTTTGAGCGCGATCTCCTTGACGATCAGCCGGTAGGTCATGACGTTGTCCGCCATCGTCAGGGCGTCGGTGTAGCGCATGTCGATCTCGTGCTGGCTTGGGGCCACCTCGTGATGCGAGTATTCCACCACGATGCCGACGCTCTCCAGTGCCTGGATCGTCTGGCGGCGCAGGGGGGTGGCGGCGTCCAACGGCGAGGCGTCAAAGTAACCGCCGGTGTCGAGGTATTCGGTGCCGGCGGCGTCCTTGAAGTAAAAGAATTCCAGTTCCGGGCCCACGTAAAAGGTATAACCCAGGTCCGCCGCTTTGCGCAGGTTCTGCTTCAGGATGTTTCGCGGGTCCCCTTCAAAGGCCCGGCCGTCGGGGTGGTAGATGTCACAGAACATACGCGCCACGTTGACCGGCGCGTTGTCCGAATACTGTCCCTGTTCCGGTTTCAGCAGCACCCAGGTGTCCGGGTCCGGCTTGGCCAGCATGTCCGACTCATCGATGCGCAGGAAGCCCTCAATCGAGGACCCGTCAAAGCCCATCCCGATGGTCATCGCATTCTCCAGTTCGTTCACCGTGATGGCGAAGCTCTTGAGCATGCCCAGGATGTCGGTGAACCAGAGTTTGATAAAGTTGACGTTCTGTTCCTTGGCCTGTTTCAGGACGAATTCAATGCCCTCGCTGCCGCTTTTTGATGTCACGTTTACCTCCGAAATTGTTTGTGCTGTATACCATCATATACGTTAAATATTACGGGAATGTTTCCGCCTTGTACAGGGTATTACAAAATGCGCCGGGTCAACTGCGGAAACGGTAACCGATGTTGCGCACCGTCTCGATGAAGACGGGGCCGGAGAGCTCTATCTTGGCGCGCAGGCGACGCACGTGAACGTCGACGGTACGGTCACCGCCAATGTAATCGTAACCCCAGACGTGGTTCAGCAGCGCCTCCCGGGTGAGCACGCGCTTCGCATTCGCGGCGAGGTATTTAAGTAATTCATACTCCCTGAAGGTGAGCGGCACCGGATGCCCCGCCACGCGTACCTCGCAGGAAGCCGTGTTGATGCTCAGCGTGCCGTAACGGCGTAAGTCAGGGGAAGCGTCGGCATCGGCGAAAAGGCGGTTCAGACGGAAGATCAGTTCCTGCGGCGGTCCCGGCCAGACCATGAAATCCACCAGCCGGACGTCCGGTTTAAGCTCCCCCAGTGTGGTGGCCGGGAGCAGGGCCATCAACGGCGCCACCAGGTATTCACCGAGCGTACCGGTGAGGGCGCTCACCTGAGCGGCGTCCATGCCGCTGACGATCACCAGTTCCGGTTGCTGCGTCTGCATTTCGGCGGTGCTTGACGCTTGTTCGCAGGCATACCCGTGTCGGCGCAGCAGTTGCGCCAGCGCCAGCGTTTCCGATTGTGTCTCCGCGAACAGTGTCAGCCGGTGCATTTTCCGTACCCGACGGCTACAGCCGCACCGGGATTCCCCGGCCCGTTAAGTATTCCTTGATACCGCGTATGGAGTGGGTGCCGTAGTGAAAGACGCTGGCGGCCAGCACCGCGTCCGCCTTGCCCTCGGCGATGGCGTAGTAGAGGTCCTCCGGGGAACCGGCGCCGCCCGAGGCGATTACCGGTACGCTGACCGCCTCCGAGATGGCCCGTGTCAGCGCCAGGTCATACCCGCTCTGCTGCCCGTCCTGGTCCATGCTGGTGAGCAGTATTTCACCGGCGCCCAGCGTCACCGCCCGTTGCGCCCAGGCCACCGCATCAAGCCCCGTCGCGGTGCGGCCACCGGTGACGTAGACCTCCCAGCGCGGTGCGCTGCCGCCGGTTGCCCGCTTGGCGTCGATGGCCACCACGATGCACTGGTTACCGAACCTGGCGGCACCTTCGCTGACCAGTTCCGGGCGCGCCACCGCGGCGCTGTTGAGGGACACCTTGTCCGCGCCCGCCATCAGCATGCGGCGCATGTCCTCAATGGTGCGCAGCCCGCCGCCCACCGTGAAGGGCATGAAGATCTTCTCGCTGATGCGGTCCACGACCTCCACCAGGGTGTCACGCCCTTCGTGGGTGGCGGTGATGTCCAGGAATACCAGTTCGTCGGCGCCCTCGCGGTAGTAATAATCAGCCAGTGCTACCGGGTCACCGGCGTCCCGCAGGTTGATGAAGCTGGTGCCCTTGACGACGCGGCCCGCGGTGACGTCGAGGCATGGGATGATGCGTTTATTTAACATAACATGTACTCAGGCTCCGAAGGCCCGGATAAAATTATCATAGATTTGAAGCCCCAGCGCACCACTGCGTTCCGGGTGGAACTGGGTCGCCACCAGGCTACCCCGCGCCACCACGCTGGCGAAACGCAGGCCGTAATCCGTCTTTCCGGCGGCCAGCGCGGCGTCATCCGCGACGCCGTAGTAGCTGTGCACGAAGTAAAAATCACTGTCGTCCGGGATGCCCTGGTAGATGGGGTGGGGGACCCGTTGTCGTACCTGGTTCCAGCCCATGTGCGGCACCTTGATGCCCGCGGGCAGGCGTTTCACCTGTCCCGGTATCACGCCGAGGCACTCTCCGCCGCCTTCCTCGGTACGGCTGAAGAGCACCTGGAGGCCAATGCAAACGCCGAAGAAAGGCCGGTCCCGGTCCGTGCGTTCACGGATGGCCAGGTGCAGCCCCCAGTCATAGAGGCTCTGCATGGTGTCCGCGGCGGCACCGACGCCGGGCAGGATCACCAGTGCGGCTTCACGCACCGTGTCCGGGGAGGTGGTGAGTTCCGGATGGTGACCCAGCGCGCGGATGGCGTTGAGCACGCTGCGCAGGTTGCCCGCCCCGAAATCGATGATGGCTACCGTTTTACCCATAATAAGTGCCGCCCGCTCCTCCCCGTTCAGACCTTTCCACGCTCCGATTATAGCCTCGATCGCGATATCCTGCAAAGCGGCGCACCCCGGCCGGCCGCGGTTTGGCGTAATTTGACAGCGCTTTCGCATCAGTTTAGGATGAATCAAGGGCGGCGGCCACAGGCGTGAACGGCGCCTGGCTGGCACTTCACATTTCATGCGGTACGACGGACGATGATGCGGCACAGGTTAGTTTTTTCGGCCATCGCCAGCGCCTGGCTGGTACTGACAATGCTGCTTCATCCCGGCGGTAGCGCCTCCCCGGTCAGCGCCACCGGCATTGACGAAATCCTTGACGCCAACCTGCACGCCGTGATCCGGGAGACTTTGAACCGGCCTTACGGCAACATCGCGCTCAGCGAATTGATCGACATCCGCCGTCTCCACGCAGCTGGGCGTGATATTCATGACATCACCGGCCTACGCTTCCTCACCAACCTTTCTTACGTTGACCTGGCGAACAACGACATCAGTGATATCTCGGAACTGGCCCGGATGTACACGCACACCGAGGGTACCAAGCTGCGTTACGTGCACCTCGCGGGCAACCGCGTGGCGGATATCTCACCGCTCAGGGAACTGGCACAACTGGAAACGCTGGACCTGACCGGCAACCGGGTCAGTGATTTGACGCCCCTCTACCGCGAGCATGGTCTCTACGGGTTGAAATGGCTCAGCCTGGCGGGCAACGCGGTGGCAGACGTGGCAGCGCTGGCCAAACTGACCGAGCTTGAGTTCCTGGCGCTGGATTACAACCGTATCACGGACCTGGCGCCGCTGGCGGCGAATTGGGGGCTCGGCATCGGGGACACCGTGCTGCTCCAGGGCAATCCACTGGACCAGCTCTCACAGGACGAGCACCTGCAGGCGATCCGGGCGCGCCGGGCGCAGGTGTACTGGGCGCCGCCGGTACCGCCGCCGCCGCCGCCGGAAACGCCGGTCGTCTTCGCCGATGCGGCGCTTGAAGCCGCGGTCCGTGAGGCGCTGCCCCAGGCGTCCGGAGACCTGCTGCCGTCGGCGCTCGGGGGCATCACGGTGCTGCGGGCGGAGGCGCGGGGC
>CAZPSW010000133.1:0-4680 GCA_964589255.1 uncultured Dehalococcoidales bacterium | reverse complement strand
AGCGTGTTGAAAATGGCTGGCAAGCAGATGGTGGTCTGAGGGGCCACCGGCCTAAGCCTGACGGCGGGGGCACTTGCCTGATCAATACCCACGCCGGCCAGGGCCCATCAAGAGCCTCAGGGGAGAGCAAGATGCCCCACACTGATGAGGATAATCGATCCGCCGCGGAGTTCCTGATGGAGAACGTGGCACTCTTGCCCCGAGGCCGGGTGCTGGACCTGGCCATGGGCACGGGGCGAAACGCGCTGTATTTAGCCAAAATTGGTTTCAGCGTACATGGTGTTGATATCTCACCCGAAACCGTGAAGGGGGTCTTGAAATCAGCCACCGCAACCGGCCTCACCCTGGAGGCGGAAATTGCGGACCTGGATGGCGACTACCGCATTAAAGAAAATGCCTGGGACGTGATCATCTGCTTTTATTATTTGCAGCGCTCCCTGATGGCCCGGATCAAAGACGGCCTGCGGAAGGGGGGCATCCTGGTCTACGAAACCTTTACCGTTAACCAGGTCCAGTTCGGGCGGCCAACGAACCCGAATTACCTGCTACGGCCCAACGAACTGCGGGACACGTTCCGCGATTTCCGGTGCCTGCGCTACCGCGAGGGAATCGTGGCGGGACGAAAGGCGGTGGCCAGCCTGGTCGCGGAAAAAACCTAGCCCGGCGGCCTGCCGGTGGCACGGCCGGGGCCAGCGTCAAGCTCCTGGTGGCAGCTACGGCGCAGCGCTTTCAGGTTCTCGATGAGCCGGTCACACTGCTCCGCGGAGAGGCCGGAAATGACGCGCTTGATGGCGGCCTGCTCCTGCGTCTTCTCGTAGAGATCCTCACCCATGCGCGTCATCACCACGTGGACGCGGCGGCGGTTCTTCAGATCAACCAGACGCTTCACCAGACCCAAGCGCTCCATGCGGATGATGATATTGGAGACGGTGCTGGGGTCACGCACCTGGTGACGCGCGATGCCGGCCACGGTGGCGTCCGTCCCCAGCGTCTTGATGCCGCTGAGCATGGCCGCCTGACGCACCGAGATGCGGTAAGGCTCAAGCTCACCCTCCCGCACGCGGAACATCAGCCGTGCCACAAAACGCATCAGGCGCCAGATCTCAAGGTACTTGGTATCCGTACTATCGGTCACCGCGGCTACGCTCCACCTCTTGATTATTTCCTCCGCCGGGTCTTGACAAACCCGCTGGAACTGGTATAATTACAGTACTCAGTGATATCCCCGAATAAACGCCGTGCCAACTGTATCAACGTGGTGTTTTGATATAAAATAACGTTTTCCAATTGTATAAGTGAATTCCCGACATGTCAAGTGCCCCGGGGCGGCAGACAGGGGCCGCGGGAAAAATAGAATTACAGCGCGGAGAGAAAATTATGAAGTATGACCTGATCATCGTCGGCGCCGGGCCCGGCGGCCTGATGGCGGCGCGCACCGCCGCCCGCGAGGGCCTGAAGACACTGGTACTGGAGAAGAAAAAAGAACCGACCCGCATACGCCGCCTCTGCAGCCAGCTGCTCAAGGTAGCGCCGACCGGTTTCAACTCCGCCAAGATACCCACCGACGTCAAGATTGAACGCGCCCTCTTCAGTTTTGAGGTGGGCTACGCCAAACACGTGCTGCACATCCGCAACCTGGGCACGCAGATCGATTACGAGGGCGAATTGGGCGCCTACTACAACGAGACCTGGGTCTCCCCGTCCGGCCACAGCTTCAACTCGATGGCCTCGAGCGATCACATCTACGGCTTTCACATCGACAAGGACGCCCTGCTTGAAGGGCTGCTCAAAGAGGCTACCGCCGCCGGTTGCCAGCTGCGCGCCGGCACGCGGTGCCTGGAGATCAGCGACGGCGCCGCCGGCGTCAATCTCAAGGTAAGTTCCAGCGCCGGCGAGGAAACACTCCAGGCGAAGCGCGTCATCATCGCGGACGGGGCGTTCTCGACCCTGATCAACCAGCTCGGCTTCGAGGAAGACCGCCCCCGCGGCGCGCCCCCGCTGAAGTTCCTGAGCTACGTCCTAGACCGCATCGACATGGACTACCCCCCGTCCCGGCACCTGAAAATCGCGATGCCCTCGATCCACCGTGGCCAGGTCAATGTCGGCCTCTGGCACCGTGGCTGCTTCACCCTGTCCTGCTCCACCTCGACGGCGGGCAAAGTGGACCTGCCGAATGTGCTGCACCGCGTCATGACGGAATCACCTTACGCGTCATGGTTTAAGAATTCGCGGGTCATGGACCGCCTTGGCTGCAACATGCCGCTGGTACCGCCGGTAAGGGTCACCGCGCGCGGCAACGTGATCGCGCTGGGAGACAACGTGGCCTATGCGGAGACCGCCATCAAGGGGGCGCTGGGCTGTGGCTTCAAGGCAGCGCTGGCCAGCAAAAAAGCGCTCGCCGGTGAGGACGGCAACGCTTATTACAACGACTACTGGCAGCACGCCTTCAACTTCTTCAGCCCGCAGTACCGCACCTTCGGCAAGACCGTACAGCCGGCCCCCAGGGTGCTCGATGACGCCGCGGTGGACACCCTCTACAAGTGGATCCAGGACAACGGCTTCAGCGGCGTGCCCGGAGACGTCCTGGAAGATAATGCGACACGCTTCAAGGCGGAACTGCCCGAGATCGCCGAAAAGATCACCGTAAAGCCTGGCGGTGGCCGCCCCGCGGCCTCACATAAAGCTTAGTTAAAGAGGGCGAAAATGGCGTATCGGATCACCGCAGAATGCATCAGATGCGGCGCCTGTGACACGGACTGCCCGAACCAGGCCATCGGTGAGGGCGACGATATCTTCACCGTGGACCCCGAAGCCTGTACCGAATGCTTCGGCTCCTATGACGCTGCCAAATGCGTCGAGGTCTGCCCCGTGAACGCGGTGGTGGCCGACCGAGACCACCCCGACAGCTACGAGACCCTGCTGGCTCGCTTCCGGAAACGGCACCCCGGCCAGATTCCGGCGGCCGGACTGCTACTGGAGCAGGACAAAAACAAACCGGTGATCGCGCTGGTGGCCGACGGCAGCTCCGACGCCTCCGGCCAGGCCGCCCTCGGTGGCCTTGACGACCTCATCCGCGAAACCTTCCCCGGCTACGACGTGGTCTGGGCGGTACAGGCGCTGTACATGATACGGGCGTTGAAAGGCCGCGGCCAGACCACCTATTTCCCGCGCCAGGTGCCGCTGCTGCTGGCGGACGAACTGCTTGTGAAGCTGGCCGCGGCGGGCCGGAAAAGGGTGGCGCTGCAACTCTTCATGACCGGGGAAAGCAACTTCTCGAAGAACGCGATCCAGGCGGACACGCTGGGCATGGACGTGAAATACGGGCTGCCCTTCCTTTCTGCCAGCGCCCCGGAGAACCGACAGAAATGCGCCGCGTCCCTGGCGTCGGTCTTCGGGGACGGCACGGAGACGGCCACCGTGCTGGTGGGCCACGGCTCGGACAGGAACTTCGAGTACAACGAGTGGTTCGTGGGCATCGATAAATACCTCCGGGAGAGCCACAAAAACGTCTTCCTGGGCACGCTGCACGGCCCGCCGGGCAGCGACGGCATCGTCGCCGACGTGTTGGCCTCGGGCTGCAAAAAGGTCCGCTTCGTCTCCCTGATGATGAGCCGCGGCGGCCACATGCCGCTGGACGTGGTGAACCCGGAGAACCCGGACGCCTGGGCCAGCCGCATCGGACTGCCCGCCGAAACGGTGGACAATTTCAGCGAGAACGCGGCGCTCCGGGAGCACTTCCTGACCGGCATCTTGGCGCTCCTTGAGCAGTTCGCGTAAGGAGTTTGACATGAATGACACTTTCCTCAGGGCCTGCCGCGGCGAGAAAACGGACTACACCCCGGTCTGGCTGATGCGCCAGGCGGGGCGCTACCTGCCGGACTACCAGCGGGTGACGGCGAAGTATGGCTTTCTCTCCATGTGCCACACCCCGGAGATCGCCGCCGAGGTCACCATGCAGCCGGTCGACGTGCTCGGGGTGGACGCCGCTATTTTCTTCTCCGATATCCTCACCACGGTGGTGCCGATGGGCATGGACCTGCACTACGCAGAGGGTAAAGGGCCGTCCTACGCCAACCCCCTGAAGAGCCGCGCCGAGGTGGAAAAGCTGATCGTGCCGGACCCGGAGGAGACGCTCGGCTTCGTCTATGACGCGCAGCGCATCCTGGCCCGCGAACTGGCCGACAAGGTACCGCTGATCGGCTTCGCGGGCTCGCCGTTCACGGTGGCCGCCTACATGATCGAGGGCCAGGCGACGCATTCTTTCCTCAAGTTGCGTAACCTGCTCTTCAGGGAGCCGGAGACCTTCCACCTGCTGATGGACAAGGTCAGCCGCCTGACCGCGAAATACCTCGCCGCACAGGCCCGGGCCGGGGCGAATGCGCTGATGCTCTTCGATTCCCATGCCGGGGTACTCAGTCCGATGGACTACCTCGTCTACAACCTGCCCTACGTGAAGCGCATCATCGCGGATATCAAGAGCACGGGCGTGCCGTTGATCTACTTCGGCCTGGGGCAACACGGCACGCTTAAGGACATCGCCGCCTGCGGCGCGGATGTGATCGGAGTGGACTACGGCCTGCGCCTCGACGACGCCGTGAAACAGCTCGGCGGCGGCGTCACCGTACAGGGCAACATCGAGCCCTACGTGCTCTTCCAGCCGGACCAGATCGGGAAACGCAC